>JAKQLM010000489.1 GCA_029567145.1 Pseudomonadota bacterium | reverse complement strand
CGGCGAGATGCTGATCTGGTTGCCGGGCCTTGCGGCGCTGGGCGTGGCGGGGCTGGGGCTGGTGGGCAGTCTGGCCGGGTGGCTGGCCGTGTGGGCGGTGATCGGGGTCGCGCAGGCGGGCAGCCTGTACGAGACCTGTTTCGCCTTTCTGACCCGTCGGTTGGGCGGCGGGGCGCGGATGGCGATCACGCGGGTCACTCTGGTTGCGGGCTTTGCGGGCACGCTGGCGTTTCCGTTGGGTCATTGGCTGGGCGGGGCCTTGGGCGGGCAGGGGGCGCTGGTCGCCTTTGCCGGGCTGATGGCGCTGGTCGTGCCGCTGAACGCGGTCGCGGTCCGGCAGCTTCGCCGACGCGAAAGTGCGGGGCTGTCGATCCCGCCAAGCCCTCCGGGGGTGCTGGGGGCGGCGCTGCGAAAGCCCGCGTTCTGGATCATCGCGGCGGCCTTTACGGCGGTCTACCTGAACCACGGGGTGCTGTTGACCTATGTGCTGGTCCTGTTCGCCGACCGGGGGGCCGCGCCGGGGCTTGCGGCGCTGGCGGCGGCCTGCATCGGTCCGGCGCAGGTCGCGGGGCGGCTGGTCCTTCTGGCGATGGGTGCGCGGGTCAGCACGGGCCAGGCCACGATCCTGTCGATGACGGGGGTCGTGCTGGCGGGCGTGCTGTTGTGGCTGGCCGGGGCGGCGCCGCTGTTGATCTTTGCCTTTGCGCTGGCGCAGGGGGCCGGGGCGGGGCTGATGTCGATCCTGCGGCCCGTGCTGGTGGCCGAGGTGCTGGGGCGCGACGGGTTTGGCGTGATCTCGGGCGCGGTGGCGGTGGCACCGATTCTGGCCTCGGCAGCCGCGCCATCGGTGGGCGCGGCGCTGCTGGCGTTGGGCGGGCCGCAGTTCGTCTATGCGGCCTGCCTGTTGCTGGCCCTGATCGGGTTGGCGCTGATGGGGCTGATGCTGATCCGGCGGGATCAGTTCAGCGGCTGATACGAAAACAGCCGGTCGCCGTCGCCGCCAAGATCGAAGCGGACGCCAAGATTGATCAGGCTGCCCGAATATGCGCCGATCACCGGGCCAAAGTCGTTCTTGTGGCGGCTGAGGTCGGCATAGACCTCGGTGGTTTCGCCAAGCTTGTAGCCCAGGCCAAGCGACACCACGCGGTAGTCGCCGTCCGCGCCGTAGTCGGCAGAGTGCAGGCCCGCGCGGGCGGTAAGGGCGCTGCCGAAGGCATATGAGCCCCGCGCCTCGTAGAACGAGAAGGTGTCGTTGGTGCCAAGGTTGTCACCGATCCGGCCTTCGATGCGCAGCGGGCCGGCGGAATACAGCGCCTCGGCGGCGTAGACAGAGATGCCGTCGGCCTGGTTGTCGCCCGCCACCATCGCGCCAAGGCGCAGGCTGTCGGACACATCGGCGGTCAGGTGCAGGGTCAGGCCGTTGTACTGGCGCAGGTCGATGTCGTCAGAGCTGTCGATTTCCTTGCCAAGCACAAGCCCGACCTGGGTGCCAAAGGCCCCGAAGGCCCAGGCGGCGTCAAGGTGGCCTTCCAGGCTGTCGACCTT
>JAKQLM010000487.1 GCA_029567145.1 Pseudomonadota bacterium | reverse complement strand
CCGGCCCCGCCGCATGCAGCACGCCATAGGCCAGGCACAGCCCCCAGAACGCGACCAGCGCCCCCGGCTCGCCGCCCCGCAGCGCACGGATCGCGCCCGCCAGCCGCTCCTGCGCCGCGCGCTGAGCCGCCTGCAACCCGCCCGCCAGCCCGTCCAGCGCCCCCGTCACCCACAGCGCGCCCAGCCCCACGACCAGCGCCAGCGCGACCCGCGTCAGGGTGCGGCGCATGTCACCCGCACCTCTTCGGCATAGGCCGCCCCGATGGCCGGAAACTCCGCCTCCAGGTCGATGTCGGGCGTGTACTCCGACAAGGCCGCCTTCAGCGCCTCGTCCGCCGCATCCAGGTCCGGCACAAAGACCTGCGCGCTGCAACCCACTCCCCCGGTCACCACCGGATCGAACGGGATCGCATAGGCCACGTAATACCCCGGATCATACACCTGCACGACCAGCGGCACCGCGTCGACTGGCACCGGCACGTCGAACAGCCGCAGATGGGTCGAGCTGATCTTGCCCCCGGCATAGCCCGCCGTCCACTCGACCGGCCGCGACAGCGCAAGCGCCCGGTCCCCGGTCAGCGCATAGGTATCCCCGGCAAAGCCCTCGTCCCAGGCCATGTCGAACCCGGCCAGACCCGCCACTTCCTCGGGCGTCAGCGCGCCGTCCCAGTCGGGGTCCAGCCCCTTGTCGCCAATGATGTACAGCGAATACAGATCGTCATAGGTCCAGCTGATCCGCAGCCCGGTCGCCTGGTTTTCCGCGTCCAGGATCACCTCGATCCGCGTGTCGATCCAGACATGCGGATGCGCCAGGGCCGGACCTGCGGCCAACAGCCCCGCGCCCAGAAGCCCGACGATTCCGCCCATCCCACGCCCGCCCGTTCCACGCATGACGCGCAACCTAGGCAACCCGGCGCCCCGCGCCAAGGGGCAGCACCACCGCCCCGGCAAAGACTCGCCTTCGCCTTTCACATTGGCCCAAATATCCCCGCCGGAGGCCCTTCGCCGAGCCGCTTTGCGTTCTTCACGCAAAGCGGCGAGACAAAGGACTTGCGCGGCACGCGCTCAATCTGAAAACCGCCCCGACCCGGGCGACCGGTCAGCCGCGCTGCATCGCCGGGTGGGTCGCGGCATCATAGATGTCGGGACCTGCCTTCAGGACCTGCGCTGCGCGCCCGACGATCAGCGGATCGGGGGCCTGGATGGCGGCATGATCCTTGTTCGGATACTCCAGCGTCGACAGGAAATGCCGCATGCAATTCAGCCGCGCCCGTTTCTTGTCGTTCGACTTGACGATCACCCAGGGCGCATCGGCGGTGTCGGTGTAGAAGAACATCGCCTCCTTCGCCTCGGTATAATCGTCCCAGCGGTCAAGGCTGGCCTTGTCGATGGGGCTCAGTTTCCACATCTTCAAGGGATCGGTTTCCCGCGCCAGGAACCGCGCGCGCTGCTCTTCGCGGGTCACGCTGAACCAGTATTTGTACAGCCGGATGCCGGACCGGACCAGCATCCGCTCCAGGTCCGGGGCCTGACGCATGAACTCCAGATACTCGGACGGGGTGCAGAACCCCATCACCCGCTCCACCCCCGCCCGGTTGTACCAGCTGCGGTCGTAGAACACCATTTCACCCGCCGTCGGCAGATGCGCGAGGTATCGCTGAAAGAACCACTGGCCCTTTTCCACATCGCTGGGCTTGGTCAGCGCGCAGACCCGGGCATAGCGCGGGTTCAGATGCTCCATGAACCGCTTGATCGTGCCGCCCTTGCCGGCCGCGTCGCGGCCCTCCATCAGGATGACGAACTTCTGCCCGGTCTCCTGCGCCCAGATCTGCACCTTCAGAAGTTCGGCCTGCAGGCGGGCCTTCTCGGCTTCGTAAGTGGCCCGGCCCATCAGGCGCGCATAGGGATAGCGGCCGGATTCGAACGCCTTGTGCAACGGGCTTTCCGCCACCGGAAACCGCCGCGGGCCGCCGCCCTCGGCCAGGGACTCGGCCACGGAATCGGCCAGAGAGTCGGCCTTGGTCGCATCCGGTGGCGCGACCGTCTGCCCGACCACGGTTGCGGGGTCTGCCTCGATCTTGACCTGCTGGCTGTCGTCCATCCTGTCCTCCCTGTCCTGTTGCGCGTTGGCGGCAGTCAGGCACAAAATGCCGCAGCCCGCCTTGATACCGATCAAGATTTCCGGGAAAGCCGCAGATCAGGACGGCAATGTCGCCAAATGGGATGTCACGGGGGAGGTCGCCGGGGGGCCGCCATCTCCCCCCAAACCCAATCGGGGCGGCAGGGTTCCAGATCCCGCCACCCCGAAAGGTCAAGGTCTTTGCTCAATGCACCTGCCGCCAATCCGCGCGGCCCGCCCGTGCTAGCTGACCCAGGGTCAGGCGGCATACCCCAGCCGGAGTAGGGCGCGCGATTTTGTCAGCCCGTCTCTGCCAGGTGCAGCGCCTCGACCTCGGCCAGGACCTGCGGCCACTCGGCAAAGAACAAAAGCTGCCCGGTGTCGGGCAGGAACTGGACCTGCAGCGCCGGATAGTCCGCCGCCAGCTCCTTGATCGTGGCGACCGGGGACTGCGGGTCCTGGTCGCCCTGTAGCAGCAGGACCGGCACCGACACCGCCCGCACCGCGGCCGACCAGTCCTTTTCCGACCCGATGCACTCGGCGGTAAAGGCCGCATGGGCCGACCATTTCTTCGCCAGACAGACGTCCGAGCCTTCCAGCATCGCCGCCTTCACCTCGGGCTTGGCAAAGGTCGCCATGTCGGCCGCGCTGCCGCCGTTGACCTGCCGGAAAAAGGCCTCCTTGCCCAGCCGGCGGGCAAGCGAGAACCCGGCCTGCACCAGAAACGGCAGTACCTTCGGCGCATAGCGCGCATTGGCCAGGATGAAGCGTTGCCACTTGTCCATCCGCTCGTACTGCGCGGGCGTGCGGATCGGCAGCTGGCAAGCCGCCCCCACGATGCCGCGCACCAGGTCCGGGCGCGTGTTGGCCAGCGTCAGGGCAAAGCGCAGGTCGGCCCCCAGCGGCAGCGCAATCGCGTCCTTGACCCCCAGATGGTCCAGCACCGCCGCATAGTCCCGCACAATGCCCGCCAGATGGTCCGCGCCCTTGGCCAGGGGCTCGGTCCGGCCATAGCCCGCCCGCACCGGCACGATCACCCGCAAGCCCCGCGCCAGCGCCGCACGTTCCGCCGCCGCAGGCCAACGGATCAGCCCGAAATCCAGATGCATGTACAGGACCGGAGCCCCCTTCGGCTCGCCGAACTCGATCCAGGTCAGCCGCCGCCCGTCCGCCCCGCGCAACTCGCGCCAGGGCCTTTGCTCCAGCGTGCCCTTGGCGACAGGCCCTGCCTCGCCGCCGAACGGGGCCAGCGCCACGTCCATCAGCCCCAGCACCACCCGCACCAGTTCGGCCTGGCTGTGCGTCTCGGTCTTGGCCAGCACCGACCGCACTTGCGT
>JAKQLM010000481.1 GCA_029567145.1 Pseudomonadota bacterium | reverse complement strand
ATGCCGGTCTGCAGGCTGGTCAGGATCAAAGCCCCGATGATCGCGCCATAGATCGTGCCCACGCCCCCGGCCAGCGAGGTGCCCCCGACGACGGCTGCGGCGATGACGTACAGCTCGTCCAGGTTGCCCATCGCGTTGGTGGCGCTGTTCTGACGCGCCGCGCCGATCACGGCGGCGATGCCGGCCAGGCCGCCCATCAGGGTGAAGATCTTCACCGTCATGGCGCGGGTGTTGATGCCGGACAGGGCCGCCGCCTCGGGGTTGCCGCCGATGGCAAAGACATAGCGGCCAAAGCGGGTACGGGTCATCAGGATGGTCATGAAGATCGCCACCGCGATCAGGATCAGCACCGGGAAGGCAAAGCCATGGCCGAAGGTGCCGCAGACGCCGTCATAGATCGTGTCGTTGTCCTTTGCGCATTCCGGCAAAGCCTCGCCGGTGGCGGCAAAGTACTTTTCGATGTTGCCCTTGGGCCAGATATAGCTGTTCACCATCGCCGTCGCGCCGACGATCACCGCGCAGACCAGACCGATGACAAAGGTCTCGGCCCAGACCGGACGCAGCGCAAAGCCATGGGTCTTGCGCGCCGTGCGACTGTTCAGAAAGGCCCAGACGACAAACACGCAGGCGATGACGCCGAAGATCCAGCTTCCGGTCCGTCCCAGAGCGCCGAACGACCCGCCCCCGATCAGCGAGAACGTGTCGTCCAGCGGCGCGATCGTCTTGCCGCCCGCCACCAGGAACGCCGCACCCCGCCAGACCAGCAGGCCGCCCAGCGTGACGATGAACGACGGAATGCCCAGGAACGCGATCAGCACCCCCTGGAACGCCCCGATCAGCGCGCCCATCGCGATGCCGAAGATCACCGTGACGATCCAGATCGCCGGATGACCAAGCCCCAGCGCCGGGGTCAGATACTCCACCTGCAACAGGCCCATGTACATGCCGACCATGCCCATGATCGACCCGACCGACAGGTCGATGTTGCGGGTGATGATCACCAGCACCATGCCCGTGGCCATGATCCCGATATAGGCGGTCTGCACCGACAGGTTCCACAGGTTGCGCGGGGTCAGAAAGCCGTTCGCTTCGGCCTGGGATGCGCCCAAAAGCATGCTGGGGCGGCCCAGGACAAAGGCCGAATAGGCCTCGAACGCCACCCAGATCAGCAAAAGGGCGCCGACCATGCCCAGCAACCGGGGGTCGATTTCAGTCGCGCGCAGGAACCGGCCAAACCCAGAATCGGGGGGGGCCTGCGTTGAGGGGGAATGCGATGTGTTGGTCATGTCCTCGTCCAGCCAGAGAGGGGGTGTCGCGGGACGTCACGGATCGGCCTAGCCGACATCCGCCTGCACCAGAAACCGGCGCACGGGTCACCCGCCACAAGAATTGGAAAGCGGCGCCGCCAGTCGTCTGGCGGCGCCTTTGGTCAGCCCAGGATCACTGGCAAGCAGCGACGCCTTCCATGGCGCCCTCGCAAGCCTGTTCCTTGGTGATGTGGCCCGCGTCGATCGCCAGGTTCAGCGTGTCCTTGGTGATCGGGGTCGGGTTCAGCAGGATGGCGTTCATCTCGACACCCTTTTCACCGCCCGAGAACTTGGTCGCGCCTTCGATGGCGTCCAGAGCGGTGCCCTCGGCCATTGCGGACGCGATTTCACCGGCTTTCGCCCCCAGGTCACGTGCGTTCTTCCAGACCGAAACCGTCTGCGTGCCACGGGCAACGCGGTTGATCGCGGCAAGGTCGCCGTCCTGGCCACCCAGCGGAACGTTCAGGCCCTGTGCGGCCAGCGCAGCAGCAGCACCGCCAGCCATGCCGTCGTTCTGCGACAGAACGGCGTCAACGGCGTTGTTGTTGGCGGTCAGGATCTGCTCCATGTTCTTCTGAGCATTCTCCGGCTTCCAGCCGTCCGAGTTCGCTTCGCCGACGATCACGATGTCGCCCGCAGCCACGGCAGCGCCGATGACTTCTTCCATGCCCTGACGCAGGAAGCCGACGTTCGGGTCACCCGGGTCGCCCTTGATGATCGCGTAGTTGCCTTTGGGGGCAACGGCGAACACCGATTCAGCGATGATCCGGCCGACGCCGACGTTGTCGAAGGTCAGATAGAAGGTGCGGTCGTCTTCGATCAGACGGTCATAGCCGACGACCGGGATACCCTCGGCAGCGGCCTTCTCGATGGCCGGCCCGATGGCGTCCTTGTCCCAGGCGTTGATGATCAGGGCGTCCACGCCCTGCGCGATCAGCGCGTCGATGTCCGACAGCTGCTTTTCAGCCGACGATTGCGCGTCAGCCGAGACGTATTCGTTGCCGGCAGCTTCGATGGCGGCCTTCATGGCAGCTTCGTCGATCTTCCAGCGCTCTTCCTGGAATTGAGCCCAGGACACGCCGATCTTCTTCCCTTCGGCCAGTGCAGCCGACGAAAAGCCAGTCACCGCCACGATGGCGGCGAGAATTGCGGTACGCATATGTATCCTCCCTATGGATATCGGCCAGCGCATGGCCGGTCTGGCAGATTCGCCCTGACGCGGGGAATCTGCCGTCAATAATTTCAGTTGTCAAAATAAAAAATACGATGCCGGCCCTTTCGGAACCGGCATCGGGATGCAGCCTTGCAATTTCAGGCTTATTCGCAGCCGCGCACGTCCGGCAGCGCGTCCTTGCAGGCGACTTTCGCCGTGACGTGGTCCGCGTCGATCACCAGGTTGATCGTGTCCTTTGTGATCGCGGTCGGGGTCAGCAGGATCGAGTTGAAGGTAAGCCCCTTGTCCCCCCCGGTGAACCGGACCGCATCGGTCACCCGGTCCATCGCGATGCCGTCCGCCAGCTCGCCTGCGACATGGCCGGTGGTCTTGCCCAGTTCCAGGTTGTTCTTCCAGACCGACACCGTCTGCAGGCCCTGCGCCACGCGGTTGATCGCGACCGGATCGCCGTCCTGTCCGCCCAGCGGCACGTTCATGCCCTGCGCCGCCAGCGCATCGGCCACGCCACCCGCCATCCCGTCATTCTGCGCCAGCACCGCGTCCACCTGGTTGCCGTTGTCGGCCAGGATCTTGGTCATCGCCTCGAACGCACCTTCGGGCTTCCAGCCGTCGACATTCACCTCGGCGACGATCTTGATCGTGCCCCCGGCGACTGACGGCCCGATGATTTCTTCCATTCCCTGCCGCAGGAAGGTCGAGTTTGCGTCCTTCGGGTCGCCTTTGATGATGACATAGTTGCCTTCCGGCACTTCCTGCTTGACCACCGCCGCGATGATCCGGCCCACGCCGACGTTGTCGAACGTCAGGTAGAACACCCGGTCATCCTCGATCAGCCGGTCATAGGCGATCACCGGCACGCCTGCCTGGGCTGCCCATTCCACGGCGGGGGCGACGGCCTCCTTGTCGACCGGATGGATCACCAGCGCGTCCAGGCCGTCCGCAAGCATGGTGCGGATGTCTTCAAGCTGCTGCTCGGCCGACCCGGCGGCGTTCGTCGTGATGTACTTGTTGCCGTCGCGCTGGATCGCGGACCGCATCGCCGCCGCATCGAACTTCCAGCGTTCTTCCTGGAAATT
>JAKQLM010000473.1 GCA_029567145.1 Pseudomonadota bacterium | reverse complement strand
GTCGCATGCGCGGCGCGGGTCCATGCAAGACGGGCGAAGATCAGGGTGAGGATGCCGGAAATCGCGGTCCCGATCTTGCCGATCAGGCCAGTGCTTGCCGCGTCGCCGCGTTCGATTTCGGACACCGAGGGGTCGCCGGTCCAGTAGCGAACGGGGATCTCCTCGCCCTTGCTGGTCGACTGGAAGAACAGGAAACTGACGTCCTGCCGATCCTGAATGGTTTGCCCATTCACGGTGAAGCGGTAGCGGACGGTATAATCGGTGCCGCCTTCGCCATCCGATGTGCGCCGCGTGTCGGTGACAAGGGCCGTGGCGTCGGCCCCCTGGTTGGCCAAGCGGTCGGCAGTCCGGGTGCCGATCACGGCAAGGCTGACAAAGACAGCCCCCAGCGCCAGGCTACCCAGGGCAAGCCAGCCCCAAAGGCCAAAGAAATGCGCGGTGAAGGATTTCTGCCGTTGCATGGCCACCCCTTGAAATGCCGGTGCAGATTAGCGTGGGGTCCGCTATCTGGCCAGCGCAGCAGGAAATGCCGCGTTGCAGCGAAAATCCACTTGCCGTTTGTGTCCGATCCATGCTTTCAAGCGCAAGAAAATTGCGCAGAGGTGAGTCGTGTCGCGTCCCTTCCGATCGGTTCTGTATATTCCCGCCTCGAAAGCGCGCGCGTTGGAAAAGGCGCGCGATCTGCCCGCCGATGCGATCATCTTCGATCTGGAGGATGCGGTCGCCCCGGAAGAAAAGGTCCGCGCCCGGGCGCTGCTGGGGCAGGAACTGGCCGCGGCCGACTTTGGTCCCCGGCTGCGGATCGTTCGGGTCAACGGGCTGGACACCGACTGGGGGGCGGCGGACCTGCTGGCCTTTGCCGCGCACCCGGGGGTGGACGCGGTGCTGGTGCCCAAGGTGAACCGGGCCGCCGATCTGGACGCGGTGGCGGGCCGGGTGAACTCCCCGCTGTGGGCGATGCTGGAAACGGCCAAGGGCTGCCTGAACGCTGCCGAGATCGCGGCGCATCCCCGGCTGCAGGGCCTGGTGATGGGCACCAACGACCTAGCGCGCGAACTGGGGGCGCGCCACCGGCCGGACCGTCTGCCCTTGCAGGCGGCGCTGGGCCTGGGCCTGCTGGCGGCGCGGGCGGCGGGCAAGGTGATCGTGGACGGCGTGTTCAACGCCTTTCGCGACGAGGCGGGTCTGCGGGCCGAATGCGACCAGGGCAGGGACATGGGCTTTGACGGCAAGACGCTGATCCACCCGGCGCAACTGGACATCGCCAACGAGGTCTTTGCTCCGGGGGCCGACGAGATCGACCTGGCCCGCCGCCAGATCGACGCCTATGCCCAGGCGCGGGCGCGGGGCGACGGGGTCGCGGTGCTGGACGGCCGGATCGTCGAGAACCTGCATGTGGCAACCGCCAGGGCCCTGATCGCCCGGGCCGAGGCGATTGCGGCGCTGTCGATTGCGGCGGGGGCGGTTTAGGGGCAGGGTGGCGCCGCAACCGTTGGAGGGCAGCAATGACTTTGATACTTCTGGGCCTGGCCTTGTGGTGGGGGGCGCATCTCTTCAAGCGCCTGGCCCCCGCCCGACGCGCGGGACTGGGCGAACCCGGAAAGGGACTGATGACGGTCCTGATCCTGCTGGGCGTGGTCCTGATGGTGCTGGGCTATCGCGGCAGCGACTGGCTGGGACTGGAAGGCGCCGCCTTCGTCGAGCTCTGGTCGCCGCCCCGCTTTCTGGTGCATGTGAACAACCTTCTGATGATCTTCGCGTTCTACCTTTACGCCGCCAGCGGCATGAAGACGCGGATCACACGGCTGATCCGGCATCCGCAGCTGACGGCGGTCAAGACCTGGGCCATCGCGCATCTGCTGGTGAACGGCGATCTGGCGTCGGTGGTGCTGTTCGGCGGCATTCTGGCCTGGGCGGTGGTGTCGGTGATCGTGATCAACCGGGCCGAGCCGCGCGGGCCGCTGCCCGGGCCTGCGTCGACGGGCAAGGAAATCGGCGCGGTCGTGGGCGCGGTCGTGGTGACGGGCGTGGTGATGCTGATCCACAATTGGCTGGGGGTGCCGCCCTGGGGCTGAGGTCGGAGTGGGGGTTTCACACCCCCACACCCCCGTGGGATACTTTTCCAGAGAGGAAGACAGTTTTAGACGAATTGTCAGGAGTTTGGTGAGGGCATGAAGCTGTATCGGTTCCTAAGCGGGGATGACACCGCTGCTTTCTGTCACAAGGTGACGGCGGCGTTGAACAAGGGGTGGGAGCTGCATGGGTCGCCGGCCTATGCCTTCGACGCGGCCAATGGCGTGATGCGCTGCGGGCAGGCGGTGGTGAAGGAGGCCCCGGGCGACTATCACCCGGACGTCAAGCTGGGCGAACAATGAAGACCAATCCGGGCCGGTTCTTCGAGGACTACAGCTTGGGCGAGGTGATCCGCCATGCGGTTCCCCGGACCGTGGGGGGGGGAGAGCGGGCGCTGTACCATGCGCTGTATCCGGCGCGGGGGGCGTTGTATTCCTCGGACGAGTTTGCGCGGTCGGTGGGGTTGGTGGCGTCCCCGCTGGATGAGCTGGTGGCGTTTCATACGGTGTTCGGGAAGACGGTGCCGGATATCAGCCTGAACGCGGTGGCCAACCTTGGCTATGCCGAGGGGCGCTGGTTAAGGCCGGTCTGGCCGGGGGATACGCTGCGGTCAGAGTCGGAGGTGATCGGGCTGAAGGAGACCTCCTCGGGGGCCACGGGGGTGGTCTGGGTCCGGACGAAGGGCATCAACCAGCATGGGGAGGTGGTGCTGGAATATGTCCGCTGGGTGATGGTGCGCAAGCGTCGGCGGGAGGTCGTGGTGCCGGTATCGGTGCCGGAGCTGGCCTTGGTCGTCGAGCCTGGCGCGCTGGTGGTGCCGGAGGGGCTGGACTTCGGCCGCTATGACTTTGGCCTGGCGGGCGAGCCGCATCGCTGGGGGGACTACGCGGTCGGCGAGGTGATCGACCATGTCGATGCGGTGACCATCGAGGAAGCCGAGCACATGCTGGCGACGCGGTTGTGGCAGAACACCGCCAAGGTGCATTTCGATGTCACCCAGCGCGAGGACGGCAAGCGGCTGATCTATGGCGGGCATGTGATCAGCCTGGCGCGGGCCTTGTCCTTCAACGGGTTGGCCAATGCGCAGATGATCGTGGCCCTGAACGCGGGCGCGCATGCCAACCCCTGTTTCGCGGGCGACACGGTGCGGGCCTGGTCCGAGGTGCTGGATCGGGCGGACACGCCGGTTCCATCGGTCGGGGCGCTGCGGTTGCGCCTGGTGGCGACACGGGGCGCGGCGGGGGCCTTGCGGGGCGCGGACGGGAAATACCTGCCTGAGGTGTTGTTGGACCTGGACTACTGGGCGCTTGTGCCACGTTAGGCAAAAAAATCGTCGCAGTGGCTTGTTGACTGTTCAGTCAGTGGACGTTCCGTGGCATGCTGCCCCGACACATCACAGGAGGCGGGGGATGCGGACAATTCTGGGGATGACGGCGCTGGCCTTTTCGGCGGGGCTGGCTGCGGCGCAGGACGTGGTGGTCTATGGTGGGGCGGAACTGGAGTTCCTGCACGAGGAATTCGGTCCCGGCACCGGCACCAGCAGCTACCTGTCCGGATATGTCGAGGTGGAGACCCGGGGGTTTTACGCAGGCCTTTGGGCCCAGGTCGCCGATGATGACCTGATGGACGAGGTCGACCTGTACCTGGGCTACCGCGCCGAGACGGCGGGCGGCTTCAGCTACGACATCGGCTATTCGCGCTATTACTATCCCAACGACGGCGGCGATTGCTGCGGCGAGATCACCTTGGCCCTGGGGATGCCGGTCGGCGACAAGCTGTCGGCCACGCTGGACCTGGCCTATGACCCGGAGGCCGAACTG
>JAKQLM010000403.1 GCA_029567145.1 Pseudomonadota bacterium | reverse complement strand
AGCAAGTACTGCCGGGTCAGGTCGTCGCCGGATTTGAGATCGACGATCTGCACCTCACGCCCCTGGCGGATGAAACCGGCGATGTCTTCCAGCGTGACGTAGTCCGAAGTTTCAGTATTGTAGAGCCTGCGGCTGGCATAGCGCTTGATCAGCAGCGGCTTCAGGGTGTCGGCCATGGTTCCCCCCAGGGGCTTTGTGCAGGTGCAGAGAAGCTTAGGGCAGCCGTTTGCAAAAAGAAAGGGCGGGCACGGGGTGAAACCCGGCCCGCCCGCGTCTTGGGGGACGCATACTCGTTAAAGGTCAGCGATTACTTCGCAGCCGCAGCGGCTTTCTTGGCGACCGAGGTCACTTCCGCGGTGGCTTTCTTGACGGCGGCGGTCGCGTCTTCCGACATGTCCTTGCCAGCGGCCAGCATCAGCTCGACGGTTTCCATCTGCACTTTCTTGGCGACTTCGGCGAAGGCAGCCAGGTTTTCGGCAGCCATTTCGGCAGCGGCCGAAGCGAAGTCCGTCACCGATTTGGTGTAGTCGGTCGGCTCGGCCTTGGCTTTCGACACGTCGGTCAGCTTGGCGATCGAGTCCTTGGCCCATTTCGAGGTGATCTCGGTGGACTTTTCGGCAGCTTCCAGAGCGACTTTCGAGAACTTCTCGGCGAAAGCAGCCTGGGTCTTGAACGCGTTCTGGAACGCCGAGGCGTCAACCGGGAACGAGGCCATCATGTCCTGCATGGTCTTGGCGAAATCGGGGGTCTTGGTCATGTGAGTTGCTCCGCTTGTGTGCGGGCACCGGCCCGCTTTTCCATGATCAGGATATACATGCTGCGGTGCAGCATTTCAAGGGGCTTTCTGCATTGCAGCAAAACTGGGGGTTGCAGCCGGGTAACCCAGCGGAAAGCGGGTGAAATGTCAGGTCCCGGGGGTCGCGGTCACATAGGTTCCCGGTGCCGCGCCCAGCGAATCGACAGGGATGCGGGCCTTGATCAGCGGTCCGGACTGGCCTTTCAACCAGGCGGACCAGCGGGGCCACCAGCTGCCCTTGTGGAAGGTCGCAGAAGCGCGCCAGACCTCGGGGTCACCGGCGACGGGGGCGTCGTTGGTGTAGTGGCCGTACTTGTCCTTGGCGGGCGGATTGATGATCCCGGCGATGTGGCCGCTTTCCGACAGGATGAAGGTCTTGTCCTTTGACCCCATCTGCTTGACCCCGTTGAAGCTGCCGCGCCAGTGGGCGATGTGGTCCGTCTCGCAGGCGATGGCGCAGACCGGGAGCTTGATGTCCGCAAGGCTGACCGGCTTGCCGAAGACCGGGAATTCGCCCTTGGCAAACCCGTCGCCCTGGCACAACCCGCGCAGGTACTGGACGGCCATCGTCGCGGGCAGGTTGGTGCCGTCGCCGTTCCAGTAAAGCAGGTCAAAGGCGGGCGGCGCCTCGCCCAGCATGTAGGACTTGATGGCGGGCGAATAGATCAGGTCGTTCGAGCGCAGGAAGCTGAAGGTCTTGGACATGAAGAGCTTGGACAGGATGCCGTCCTGCGCGGTCTGGCGTTCGATGCCGTCGACGAAGTCGTCGTTGAGGAAGACGCCGACCTCGCCC
>JAKQLM010000362.1 GCA_029567145.1 Pseudomonadota bacterium | reverse complement strand
ATCTGGCCGCTTCTTGGCGCGCTTGCCGGTTTCATCATGCTGTTCGGCTCGGTCCTCTGGATGCACGGCTCGGGCCCCTGGATGGGTCTGATCGGCCTGGCCGGCGTGCTTTACGTCATGTTCGCCTGGTGGTCGGAAGTGGTGCATGAAGGCCAGACCGGCGACCACACCCCGGTTGTGCGGCTTGGCCTGCGCTATGGCTTCATCCTGTTCATCATGTCGGAAGTCATGTTCTTCTCGGCCTGGTTCTGGACGTTCTTCAAGCACCGGATGTATCCGATGGGGCCGCAATCCCCCGCCATCGACGGCGTCTGGCCGCCCGCCGGGATCGAGACGTTCGACCCCTGGCACCTGCCCTTCATCAACACGCTGATCCTTCTGCTGTCGGGTTGCGCCGCGACCTGGGCGCACCACGCCCTGGTGCACGAAAACAACCGCAAGGACCTGGTGAATGGTCTGATCATCGCGATCGGCCTTGGCGTGATCTTCACCGGCATGCAGGCCTATGAATACAGCCACGCGGCCTTCGGTTTTGCCGGCAACATCTACGGCGCGTCGTTCTTCATGGCGACCGGCTTTCACGGCTTTCACGTGATCATCGGCACGATCTTCCTGACCGTCTGCCTGATCCGCGCGCTGAAAGGGCACTTTACCCCCGAAAAGCACGTCGGGTTCGAAGCGGCGGCCTGGTACTGGCACTTTGTCGACGTGGTCTGGCTGTTCCTGTTCGCCGCCGTCTACGTCTGGGGCCAGGGCTGATCGCCAGCCCGTTGCGACCAAAAGCAGCGCGGGCCTTCGGGCCTGCGCTTTCATTTCCGGGGGCATGATGCTTCGCAACACGATCTTCGCGCTGGTCCTGGGCCTGGGCGGCGCGGCCATTCTGATCGGGCTGGGCGTCTGGCAGATGCAGCGGCTGGCCTGGAAGGAAGGCATCATCGCCCAGGCAACCGGTATGATCGCCGCCGATCCCGTGGCCTTGCCCGCCAGCCTTGATCCCTTCGCCGACCGCTACCGCGCGGTCCAGGTCTCGGGCCGCTTCACCGGAGAAGAGGCGCATGTCCTGACCTCGACCCGCGAGGCCGGGCCTGGCTTTCTGGTGGTCGCCGCATTCGAGACGACGGCCGGGCAACGCATCCTGATCGACCGGGGCTATGTGCCGGAAACCGAAAAGACCACCCCACGGCCCGGCCACGCGGCCGAAGTGACCGGCAATCTGGCCTGGCCCGATGACATCACGCCCTCGACCCCCAGCTACAATGCCGACCGCAAGATCTGGTACGGGCGCGACCTGCCCGCGATGGCGGCGCTTCTGCAGACCGATCCGGTGCTGATCGTCGCCCGCACCGATACCGGCGACGGGGTCACGTCGCAACCGATCACGACAGCGGGCTTTCGCAACAATCATCTTCAGTACGCGGTCACCTGGTTCCTGCTGGCCGCTGTCTGGCTGGGGATGACAGTCCATCTTCTCTGGCGTATCAGAACGCGGACAGTCTGAAGGCAAGCGCATGACCTATATCTCGACCCGTGGCTCCGCCCCCGTTCTTGGCTTTGGCGAGGCGATGATGACCGGCCTGGCCCGTGACGGCGGGCTTTATGTGCCACAGACCGTGCCGGTGATGGCGCAGGCGGATGTCGCGGCGCTGGCGGGCCTGCCGTATGAAGAAGTCGCCTTCCGCATCATGCGGCCCTATCTCGGCGGTTTCTTTGCGGACGACGAGTTTCGCGGCCTGATCGCCAAGGCCTATGCCGGGTTCCACCAC
>JAKQLM010000360.1 GCA_029567145.1 Pseudomonadota bacterium | reverse complement strand
CAGATCCTGGCCCTGGCCGAAGGCGACGTGCTGGCGCTTCCGCAGGCCGGGATCGACGAGGTGGCGCTGGAAACGGTGGACGGGCGGCGCGTGGCCCTGGGGCGGCTGGGCCAGCACCGCGGCCAGCGCGCACTGAAGCTGACCGAAACATCGGAAAAACCGCACGCCGCGGCTGCTCCGGGCCGCCGGGAGACGTCGGTGCCGACGTTTGTCGCGCCGGACGACCTGCGCGAGGCGGGTTAGCGAAGGCGGGTCAGCCTTGCCGGGACAGGGTTTCCAGCTGCGGGCGCAGATGCTCCAGCTGATAGCCATGCCGGGCCGGGATGGCGATCAGATCCTCGACCGGCAGGTGCTCGGCCTGTGACAGCGCCCAGACCACCGACGACCGGTTGCCCGAGGCGCAGTAGGCCAGCACCGGCCCCGTGGCCGCAGCGATGGCGGCGCGTTGCGCATCCACATTGGCCAGGGTCAGCGCGCCACCGATCACCGGATTGACGACAAAGGCCAGCCCCAGCGCCTGCGCGGCGGCCTGCATCGTCGTGGCATGAAGCGGGGCCGGAATCTCGGCGTCGGGACGGTTGTCGATCACCATGGCATAGCCCGCCGCCTTGATCGCGGGCAGGTCCGAAGGGTCGATCTGCGGCGAGACGGCGTAGTCTGGCGTAAGCGGGCGAATGTCCATCGGGGCGTCCTTTGTCTGTGACAGGCGGCAGGGGGACCATAGCCGGGTCGATGGCCAAGCGAAAGCGCCTGCTTGACGTGGGTCAAGGCGGCGGGCCGCATCCCGTGCCAGACTTGGCACAAGAACAGGGAGGATGCGATGCAGGCCGATTCAACGACGTCGACGAAAAGCCTGGCCGGAACGCCGGTGGGGGTGCGCAAGGTCCAGCTGGAACAGCGCCTTGTCGAGCTGGGCGCGCGGCTGGAGGCGATCGACGAAGAGCTTGACTCGCACCACGATCCCGACTGGGCCGAACTGGCCACCGAACGCGAAGGCGACGAGGTGCTGGAGGCGACCGGGGGGGCTGGCCTCTTGGAAATCCGGCAGATCCGTGCCGCGCTGGCCCGGATCGACGCCGACAGCTATGGCGACTGTGTGAAATGTGGCGCGGAGATTGGCGAGGCGCGGCTGGACGCGATCCCGTGGACTCCGCTGTGCAGGGGGTGCGCAAGATGAGCCGTCACGATTCCAACAGCCTGGTGCAGGCCGAAGTGGCCTTGATCGCCACCGGCCTTGATCTGCAGGCGCAGGCGATGTCGCTGCTTCTGGCCGAAATGCGCGCGCTGTCCGAAGTGCTGCCGGGCACCACGCCGCATCCGCCGCGCGCCGACACCGAGATCGAGGCCGACTTCGACAACATGCCGGTCTAGGCCGCGCGGCAGGCTGTCGGGCTTGCCATGCTGCGGCGATTGTTCCTTAATCGCCGGACAGCGCAGCAAAGTGGGGCGGCATGGCAGCGGGCAGCGTTCGGATCGACTGGCAGGGCAAGGCTGCCGTCCTGACGCTGGACCACGCGCCGTCAAACGCCCTGAGCGCCCCTGTGCGGGGGGCGCTTTTGTCGGCGATCCTGTCAGTGCAATCGGCCGAGGTGATCGTGATCTGCGGCGCGGGGTCGGGCTTTTCCAGCGCGCTGCCGCTGGACCCTGACCCCGGCCTGCCGGGTCTTGCGGCGGTCTGCGCTGCGGTGGCGGGGTCGATCCCGCCGGTTGTCGCGGCGCTGCACGGGTTGGTGATGGGTCCGGGAGCGGAACTGGCTCTGGCCGCGACGGCGCGGGTGGCGGCCCCGGGCACGCGGCTGGTCCTGCCGAATGTCGCGCTTGGCTTGTGTCCCGAAGGCGGCACCACGCGCCGCCTGCCGGTGCTGGTCGGGCCGGAGGCGGCGCTGGACCTGATGATCTCGGGTCGGGCGGTTGGCCTGGACGAGGCGCTGGCCCTGGGGCTGGTGGACGCCCGGGCCGAACCAGCCCCGGTCGCGGCGGCGCTGGGGCTTGCGGACCGGCTGGGGGCCTTGCCGCCCCGGCCCGCCCGCGATCCGGCGGTCTGGGCCTCGGTCCTTGCGCGGGCCCGGCGCGCACACGCGCAGGCCCTGCCCGCCGTGGGCCGGATCATCGCCTGCGTCGAGGCGGCGCATCTGCTGCCGCCAGACGCCGCGCAAGCCTTTGAAACCGTTGCACGCGAAGATCTGGAAACCTCGCCCGAAGCGCAGGGCCTGCGGTCAGCGGCGCGGGCCGAGCGGCGGGCGGCGGTCCTGCCTGCCGGGGTCGCGCAGGGCGCGGCTGTCGACCGGATCGGCCTGATCGGGCAGGCACCGGCGCTGATCGTGCTGACCGAAGCGGCGCTGGCGCAGGGTCTGGCCGTGGAGTGGGCGGTTCCAGGGACTGACGCGCAGGCGGCGGTGATCACGGCGGTGGACACGGCCCTTGCGGCCCGGCAGCGGCGGGGCGGGCTTGGTCCCGCATCGCGGCAGGCGGCGCTGGCCCGGTTGGCCGTGCGGGATGCGCTGTCCGCCCCTTGCCCCCTGACAGTGGCCACGGCGCCCCTGGCGGATGTGACGGGGACGGTCCTGCTGCTGGACGGCGGGTTGGGCGAACTGGGGCTGGGCATCGCGCCCTCGGGTCGGGCGAGCGAACTGGCGCTGCCGGCCGAGGACGGGGTGGCGGGGGTCGCGGTGGCCGTGGCGACCCTGCGGCGGATCGGTTTGCCGCCGGTGCTGGTGTCCGGTCGCCCGGGCCTTGGCGCGCGGGTGGTTCGGGCGGGCGAGGGTGCCTTGCGCTGGATGGTTGCACAAGGCGTGTCGCCCGCTGCGGTCAGCGGTGCGGTCGAACGCTTTGGCGCGGCGCCGCCCGCGCTTGGGCCTGCCGGGACGGACGGACGTGCCGCGCGACAGATGGCGGCAGAGGAAATCCTGCGGCGCTGGCTGGCGGCGTTGGCGAACGAAGGTCTGCGCCTGGTCGAAGCCGGGATCGCGCGGCATGGGTCCGACATTGATCATGTGCTGGTCGCTGGCCACGGCTTTCCCCGCTGGCAGGGTGGGCCGATGCATCAGGCTGACCGGCGCGGGCTGATGGTCCTGCGCCACGATCTGCGGCTCTGGGCCGAGGAGGATGCGATCTGGCACCCCGCGCCGCTTCTGGACCGGCTGATCGGTCGGGGTCTGCGGTTGTCGGCGCTGGACGGCTAGCCCAGGAAGATGCCCAGGACGACCAGCATCAGCCCCAGGACCGACACCCCCAGCGCGCCAAGGTTGATCAGCACCACACGCTGCAATTCGGCGCGCAGCGCGTCATCGGGCAATCCCGCGCGGCGGGCCTTCAGCGCGCGCAGCACGCAGTAGACCAGACCGGCCACGCCCAGCAGCGTCAACGCCGCCCCCGCCCAGATCAGTGCCTGCATCCGTCTGTCCCCCGCAATGCCCCGCTTTCGCTATCCGCTTGCGCCACCTTTCGCAAGCGATGGCCTTCGCGCTTGAACCCGGAGGCCGGGCCGGGGTAGGAACCGCGATACCCAAATGCCAGAGGACGCCATGGCCGACGCAAACGATCCCTATGCCGTGACCGCCGACGAGCTGCGCCAGTTCATCGAACGGTTCGAGCAGCTTGATTCGGAAAAGAAGGACGTCGCCGAGCAGCAGAAGGAGCTGATGGCCGAAGCCAAGGGCCGGGGCTACGACACCAGGGTCATGCGCAAGGTCATCGCGATGCGCAAGCGCAAGCCCGACGAGCTGGCCGAGGAAGAGGCCGTGCTGGAGCTGTACAAGACCGCGCTGGGGATGGCCTGAGGGCGCACCTCAGGCGTCGATCACGGTGACGCCGGGCATCCGGCGGATGCGTTCGACATCCTCAAGGTAGCGGGCGGTCAGGTCGGCCACCAGGTCATCCGTCCAGCCTGGCATGTCGACCGTGATCTCGATCTGGTCGGGGCGGGCGAATTTCTCCAGGAACGCCGTCGCGATCCGCCGACGCTGGGTGACGCTGGCGGGCGGATGCTGCGCGCAATAGGCCCGCATCCGGGCGATCCCGGCCTCGGTCAGGACCATGGCCAGGATTTCGTCGTCATCTTCCAGCACCGTGCCCGGGGCGTGGCCGGAGACGGTCTGCAAGACCTCGGGCCAGATCAGGGGCGCATCCTCGTCGCACCAGACGGTCAGCGGCACGCCGGGGTTGTGCTTCAGGATCTGGCGCACGGCATCGGACCAGCGCAACTGCAGCGGGTCGGTTTCGAATCGGACATCCTCGTGGCCGCGTTCCTGGATCCGCTTGCGCAAGGCGGGCAGGAAGGTCGCGGGGTTGCGCAGGGCGAGGTGAAACTCGGCCTCGATTTCCGGAAAGATCTGGGTGAAGGCGCGGATGCGTTCGCCGGCAAAGCTGTAGAACGTGTCGCGCACGACCCAAGCGGGAAAGGACAGGAAACTGTCCCAGCTAAGGACCAGCCGGTCGGCCCGATCCTCGTCCATGATCTGTTCCAGCAGCATGGCCTGGGTTTCTTCGGACGCGGCATGGCCCTTCAGCTGCACCGCCGTGTCGCGCATCAGCTTGCGATACCGGGTGGGCGAGGGGATGATGATGCCCTGATCGGCCAATGCGGCGCGGTTTTTCAGCAGGCAGCGGACCAGCCGGTCCTCATCGGTGCAATGGGCGCCAAGGTGATAGACGATGCGCATCGGGCCTTACTTCATCTTGGCCGTTGCGGGCCATCTTCGGGCGGCGATCATACGGGCTTTTCTGGACAGTTAAACTGCTTTCCTGTAAGCCCGCGCCGGTGATGACCAAGTCTTTTCGTCAACTTGAAACGTCCCCGGCACGCCTGCGGGTCAACTTGTGGATTCCGGGTGCGATGGCGATCGCGGGGCTGGTGCTGGCGCCGATCCTGTCGATCCTGTGGATCGCGGTGACGCCGACCGAAAACATCTGCCGCATCTGATGGCGACGGTGTTGCCGCGCTATCTGGTCACGACGCTGGCCCTGATGCTGGGCGTGGCGGCGCTGACGGCGGCGATGGGGACGGGGGCGGCCTGGTTGGTCAGCCAGTACCGCTTTCCGGGGCGGAACCTTCTGGGCTGGGCGCTCTTGTTCCCGATGGCGATCCCGGCCTATGTCGCGGCCTATGCGCTGGTCGATGTGACCGATTACGCCGGGCCGCTGCAGACCGGGCTGCGGGCGGCGTTCGGCTGGACCTCGGCGCGCGACTACTGGTTTCCCGAGGTGCGGTCGCTATGGGCCGCGATCCTGGTCCTGTCGCTGGCGCTGTATCCTTACGTCTACCTCTTGGCGCGGACGGCCTGGCGCGAGCAGTCGGGCTGCACCTATGATGTCGCGCGCGCCCTGGGCTGCGGGCCCTGGGGCATGTTCTGGCGGGTGGGTCTGCCGCTGGCCCGGCCGTCGATCGCCGCGGGCGTGGCGCTGGCGCTGATGGAGACGGTGGCCGACTACGGCACGGTGCAGCATTTCGGGGTGCAGACGCTGACCACGGGGGTGTTTTCCACCTGGCTGAACGGCGGCAATGCCGGGGGGGCGGCGCAGATTGCCGGGGTGATCCTGGCGCTGATCCTGCTTTTGGTGGGCCTGGAGCGGCTGGGCCGCGGGGCCGCGCGCTTTCACCGGCTGGGCCGGTCGGGCAGGCCGATCGAGCGGCAGCCGATCGAGGGGCCGGGGCGCTGGCTGGCGACGCTGGTGTGCCTGGTGCCGGTCGCGGGCGGGTTCCTGCTGCCGGTGGGCGTGATGCTGGCGCGGGCGCTGGAAAGCCCGGCGGGATGGATCGCTCCGGGTTTGGTGGACGCTTTGGTCAACACGCTGGTGGTGGCGGGGCTGGCGGCGCTGGCCACGGTGGGGGCGGCGCTGTTTCTGGTCTATGCGCTGCGGATGGCGGGGTCGCGGCTGGTGCAGGGCCTGCTTCCGCTGACGTTGATCGGCTATGCGGCGCCGGGCGCGGTGCTGGCGCTGGGGCTCTTGGTCCCCCTGGCGGCGCTGGATCATTGGCTGGCCGATGGCGTGCTGGGCCTGACCGGCTGGGACCCCGGGCTGATGCTGACCGGCACGGCCTTTGCGCTGGGGCTGGCCTATCTGGTGCGATTCTTCGGGATCGCCCAGGGCGCGCTGGAGGCGGCGTTCGGGCGGGTGTCGCCCAGCCTGCCGCTGGCCGCGCGGTCGCTGGGGCGCAGCCCCGGCGGGGCGTTGACGGCGGTCTATCTGCCCTTGATGCGCGGGTCGGTGCTGACGGCGGTGCTGGTGGTCTTTGTCGATTGCGTCAAGGAATTGCCCGCGACGCTGCTTTTGCGCCCGTTCAACTACAACACCCTGTCCACCCGGGTGTTCGAGCTTGCCAGTCTGGAGCGGCTGTCCGAAGCCGCCCCGGCGGCCCTGGTGGTGATGGCGGTCGGGATGGTCGCCGTGGTGCTGGTCGCCAAGGGCCAGCGGGACTGAGCCCCTTGCACGGCGCGGCAGGCAGGGGTATCTGGGGCGGGTGCCCCTATAGCTCAGCTGGTAGAGCATCTGATTTGTAATCAGAGGGTCGGGAGTTCGAGTCTCTCTGGGGGCACCATCTGCGCTGTTGTCCCGGTCGGGGACAGCCCTGCAAGCCCCGGATATCGCAGACCGTTCCTGACGCTGATCACCGGCAGGTGCCCGATTTGCGCCCGCGTAGGGTGGGCAATATTGCCCACCTTACTCTTGCGCGCGGTGCGAGAGGTGGTCGAGGAAGACCAGTTGCACAGCGAACAGCAGGTCATCGACGACGCGGCGGAAGTCGGTCATGGCGGCTTCGGCGGCGCTAGGGTCGTAGGGGTCGGCCTGAGCCGCTGCGGTGATGGCGGCGCGGGCTTGCGACAGGGCGCGCAGGTGCGGGGCCAGGGTGCCCGCATTGTCACGAAGCGCGTCGCGCAAGTCGGCCCGCAGCGCGTCCGGCAGGCGTCCGGCATCGGCATCGGGTCCCAGAAGCGCGGTCCGGGCCTCGCGGAACCTGGCCCAGGCGCCGAGCGCCAGCGCATTGCCGCCAAGCGACAGCACCAGCAGGATGATCAGGGTGATCCGGCCCCAGGCGCGGCGCGGTGGCGGGAGGGTGGTCATCTTAGCCCCCCAACCCGATCAGGACCTGCAAAAGCAGCATCTCCTCCACCTCGCCCGGCACAAGCGCATAGCCAAGCGCGCCTGCCAGCAGCAGGCCCCCCAAGAACAGGCCCCCCAAGAGCAGGCCCCCCAAGAACAGGCCGGTCGCCGGGCCGGGCAGGGCCAGCACCTCGGCCAAGGGCAGCCGGGGCGGAACGCTGTCCGCCGCGATCCGGGTCAGCACCGCCCGCGAGAGGGGCGCGGTGTCATCGGCCCCTTTCCCCAGCGCACGGGCAAGGGCTGCCTCCAGCCTGTCGTCGTCGTCCGTCATCGCAGGTCCCCCATCGTCGCGCGCAGGCCCGCGCGGGCCCGCACCAGAAGTTGCTCGACAGCGCCGGGGCTGATCCCCAGCACCGCCGCTATGTCCCCGTTCGTCATCCCCGCCACCGCGCGCAGCAACAGCGCCTTGCGCTGGCGGTCGGGCAGGCTGGCCAGCGCGGCGCGGGTCAGGGCCAGCACCTGCCTGCTGGCGAGGTCCGCCTCGGCACCCGGGGCATCGTCCACGGGGTCGGGCGCGGCGTCCAGCCCCAGGAACCGGCGAAAGCCCCGGCGGCGGTTGCGGTCGATAGCCTGCCGCAGCCCGATCCGGTAGATCCAGGTCGCGGGGGACGCTCGACCCGGATCATAGCGCGCCGCCGCCCGCCAGACCCGCAAGAACGTGTCCTGCGCCACATCCTCGGCCTCGTTCGCGTCGGTCAGCACCCCGGCCAGAA
>JAKQLM010000355.1 GCA_029567145.1 Pseudomonadota bacterium | reverse complement strand
TCACCGAGATGCCCGGATTGGTGCGGATGTCGTTGCCCTTTGCCGCCCTTGCGATGGCCGTGATCGCACGGGAGTAGCTGAGGTGATAGCGTCGCGCGTCTCCTTCCGTCCGCGCGGCCTCGCCCAGCATGTCATAGCTGTAGGTGTAGCCTTTCGCCTCAAGCTCGGTCGCGCGGTCCATCGCGGTGTCGATGGTTTCGCCCAACACGAAATTGCGGCCCATTTCCTTCATCGCGCGGGACACGGCGGTGCGGATCACCGGTTCGCCCAGACGGCGGACGGCCCCGCGCAGCACCCCGGCGATGCCGCCCTGGCGTTCGTCCAGCACCTTGCCGGTCAGCATCAGCGCCCAGGTCGAGGCGTTCACCAGGCTGGAGGCCGATTGCCCCAGATGGCGACCCCAGTCCGAAGGGGCGATCTTGTCTTCGATCAGGGCGTCCATGGTTTCGGCGTCCGGGACGCGGAGCAGCGCCTCGGCCAGGCACATCAGCGCGATGCCTTCGTCGGTGGACAGCCCGTATTCCGCGAGGAACACCTCCATCAGACCGGGCTTGGCGCTGGCGCGGATTCGGCGGACAAGATCGGCCCCCTTGGCGACGATCGCAGCGCGGGCGGGGGCGTCCAGCGCGGCGCTGGCGGTCAGGTGGCGGGTCAGCCCGACCTCATCGGCCAGGGCTTCGGTTTCGATCACGGACCAGGCGGCATCGGACATGGGGGACCCTTTCATTTACGCCCAGCATATACCCAAAAGGACAGGCTGAATTCCTGAACGAATGCTGCTATGCAGGCGGAACGGTGATTAACGAGGGGTTTTCCGATGCCAGTTGACCGCGCAGACCTGGACCGTTTCGATCTTGCGATCCTGCGGGTCCTGCAGACCGAGGGCCGGATTTCCGTGGTGGACCTGGCCGGACGGATCGGGCTGTCGAAATCGCCCACCCAGGCGCGGATGAAACGGCTGGAAGAGGCGGGGGTGATCAGCGGCTACCGGGCGATCCTGGACCCGATCCGCATGGGCCAGGCGCATGTGGCTTTCGTCGAAGTGCGGCTGTCGGACACGCGCGAGACGGCGCTGACCGCGTTCAACCGCGCAGTGCTGGCGGTGCCGGAAGTGGAGCAATGCCACATGATGGCGTCAAGCTTCGACTATCTGCTGAAAGTGCGGACGGCGGATATCCAGGCCTATCGCCGGGTGCTGGGCGAGGTGATCAGTGCGCT
>JAKQLM010000352.1 GCA_029567145.1 Pseudomonadota bacterium | reverse complement strand
CGGCGATCATCGTGGCCTTCCTGGGGCGGCTGAACCCCTTGGGGATCGTGCTGGCGGGGTTCCTGATGGCCTTGACCTATGTGGGCGGCGAGATGGCGTCGACGAACCTTGGCCTGCCGGATGCGGCGATCCAGGTGTTTCAGGGGATGCTGCTGTTCTTCCTGTTGGCGGTGGACGTGCTGACGAATTACCGGTTCCGCGTTTCGGTGGGGGCCGGGGCATGAGGGCCGAAGATCACGGCCCCTACATGGCGGCAATGGCCCTGACCGCTGTCGGCATGATGGTCGGGTACTATGTGCCGCTGGTCGGGGTGATCCTGACGGTCTGCGTTCTGCTGGTGCTGCTGGCGGCGCTTCTGGGCGATGCGGGCGGGGCGATGGCCGATCTGCTTGCCCGACCGTTTGCGGGGCTGGGGCGCTGGCTGACGCAGAAGGACGACCGGCGTCTGGTGCGGCTGTCCCCGGTGATCGGGTTGGTGTCGGGAACGGTGTTTCGCTGGATCGTGGACAGCCTGATAGCCCGGGGAGGCGCGTGATGGACTTTGGTGGGATCAATCCGGTCATTCTGATCGCAACGCTCATGGCCTCGGCGGTACCGATCCTGATGGCGGCGCTGGGCGAGACGGTGGTGGAACGGGCGGGCGTGTTGAACCTGGGGGTCGAGGGGATGATGGTCATCGGCGCCCTTGGCGGGTTCGTGGTGGCGGTCGAGACCGGAAGTCCGGTTGCGGGGTTCATCGGCGGGGCGGTGGCGGGAGCGGTGTTGAGCCTGATCTTTGCGGCTTTGACGCAAGTGTTCCTGGCGAACCAGGTGGCGACGGGATTGGCGCTGACGCTGTTCGGGCTGGGTGTCTCCAGCCTTGGGGGGCAGGGCTACAACGGGATCAAGCCGCCGCCGACGGGGCAACTGCTGCCCGACTTTCTGGCGGATTTGCCGGTGGTAGGGCCGATTGTCTTTGGGCATGACTGGGTGGTCTATTTCAGCATCGGGGTGACGGCGGTGCTGTGGTGGGTCTTGAAGGCGACCCGCGTGGGGCTGATCATCCGTGCGGTCGGCGAAAGCCACGAGGCGGCGCATGCGCTGGGCTACAAGGTGAACCGCATCCGGCTGATGTGCATCGCCTTTGGCGGGGCGATGGCGGGAATGGGCGGGGCCTATGTCAGCCTGGCCCGGGTGCCGCAATGGGTGGACGGGATCACGGCAGGCGCGGGCTGGATCGCGCTGGCCATCGTGGTCTTTGCCAGCTGGAAGCCCTGGCGCGTGCTGATCGGTGCCTACCTTTTCGGCGGCATCACCGTGTTGCAGCTGAACCTGCAGGTCGCAGGGTCCGGCATCCCGGTCGAGTACTTGTCGATGGCCCCCTATCTGATAACCATCCTTGTGCTGGTCATCATGTCGGCGGGGCGCAAGGCGAACGGCGCCCCTGCGGCGCTGGGACAGAACTTTCATGCCTCGCGCTGAGGCTAAAACTTGCGGGCCGAACGCGCCCGCCACCATGGGGAGTAACGATATGAAACGTAGAAATCTGCTGGCCACGGCCGCGATGGGGCTGCTTCTGGCCTCGGGTGGGGCGTTCGCGCAGGGGATGGAGAAGGCGAAGGCCTGCTTTGTCTATGTCGGCACGATCGGTGACGGGGGCTGGACCCAGGCGCATCATACGGCCGTGCTGAAAGTGCAGGAGCATTTTGGCGACAAGGTCGAGCTGCAGTGGCAGGAATCCGTGCCCGAAGGGGCCGATTCCGAGCGCGTCATGACCCAGATGGCGCTGGGCGGATGCAACATCATCTTCACCACGTCCTTTGGCTACATGGACCCGACCAATGCGGTTGCGGCCAAGTTCCCGGACGTGAAGTTCGAGCATGCGACCGGCTTCAAGCGCGAGCATCCGAATGTCGGCCTGTACAACGCGCGCTTCTACGAGGGCCGCGCGATCCAGGGCACCATTGCGGGGCGGATGACCAAGACGAACAAGATCGGCTACATCGCGTCCTTCCCGATTCCCGAAGTGATCATGGGGATCAACAGCTACTACCTGCACGCCAAGAAGGTGAACCCGAACGTCGAGCTGTCGGTGGTCTGGGCCTTCACCTGGTTTGACCCGGCAAAGGAAGCTGACGCTGCCAAGGCGCTGATCGACCAGGGCGTGGACGTGATTGCGGCGCATACCGATTCGACCGCACCCTTGGCCGAAATCGCCAAGACCGAGGGCAAAGTCATCGGGTTCGGCCAGGCGTCCGACATGGCGGATTACAAGCCGAGCCCGCGCGTGTCCTCGATCATTGACGACTGGTCGCCCTACTACATCCGGCAGATCCAGTCGGTTCTGGATGGCAACTGGGAGTCGAGCGACACGTGGGACGGGATCAAGGAAGGCACCGTCGGTATCGGCGAGTTCACCGGTCTTCCGCCCGAGGTGATTGCCGAAGCCGAAGCGCTGCGTGACGCGATTGCGGCGGGGACCTACCATCCCTACACCGGCCCGATCAAGAAGCAGGACGGGTCGGACTGGCTGGCCGAGGGTGCTGTGGCCCCCGATGGCGATCTTCTGGGGATGAACTTCTACGTCGAAGGGATCGTCGGCGACATTCCTCAGTGATTTAAGGTCGGAAAGCGGAGGCCAGCCCCCGCACCCCCGGGATAATTGGACAAAGATGAAAGGGGCATGGGTTTCCGTGCCCCTTTTCCTGACGGATGGAGACGCAGATGGACGCGGATTTTCTGATCATCGGCGGCGGGATTGCCGGGATTTCGGCCGCGGCGCGGCTGTCGGAGCTGGGTCGGGTGATCGTGCTGGAGGCCGAGGATGTGCTGGCGCATCATGCCAGCAGCCGGTCGGCGGCGCTGTATGAACCCAGGTATGGCGCGTCTGCGGTGGTGGGCCTGTCGATGGCGTCCGGGGATTACTTCCGGTCGCTGCCGGGGGTGCTTGGCGCCCGGGGGTTGATGCTGGTCGGCAAGGCGGACGGGGTCGAGGCGTTCGAGCATGATCTGCAGGCGATGGCGTTCGACCGGATCAGCGTGGCGGAGGCCCGGACGATGGTGCCGATCCTGAACCCGGAGGTGGTGGCCTTGGCGGGCTATGCGTCGCATGCCGAAGACGTGGACACCGACCTTCTGATCCAGGGCTTTGCACGTGAGGCGAAGGGGCGCGGCGCGCAGGTGCTGACAAAGGCGCGGGTTTCTGCGGTCACGAAGCTGGACGGCGGCTGGCGGGTCACCTCGGCAGCCGGGGAGTTTACTGCGCGGATGATCGTGAACGCGGCGGGGGCCTGGGTGGACGAGATTGCCCGGCTGGCAGGCGTGCGGACGCTGGGCTTTACGCCGTACCGCCGGTCGATGGCGCGGATCCCGGCTCCGGGCGGGCTGGACGTCAGCCGGTGGCCGATGATGTTCGGGCCGGGCGAGGACTGGTACGCCAAGCCGGACGCGGGGGCGCTGATCGTCAGCCCGGCCGAAGAGCATCTGATGGAGCCGCACGACGCCTGGGCCGACGACATGGTACTGGCCGAAGGCCTGGCGCGGTACGAGGAGATGGTGACCGAACCGGTGACGCGGCTTCTGGCCAGTTGGGCGGGGTTGCGGACGTTCTCGCCCGACCGGGTGCTGGTCATCGGGCGGGACCTGCGCGAGCCGACGTTCTTCTGGCTGGCGGGACAGGGCGGCTATGGGTTCCAGACCTGCCCGGCGGCCAGCCGTCTGGCGGCGGACCTGATCGGCGGACGGACACCCGAGCTTGGGGCCGATCTGGTGGCCGCTCTATCCCCGGCCCGGTTTGGTTGACCTGCGTCAAGGCGCAATGCCGGGCGGGTGTGCGAACCGGTGGCATCCTTGAAGGAGGCCGCCATGACCGGACCCTATGCCGAAAAGATCACTGACATGCGCCGCGAACTGCGGACGCTGAACGCCCTGGTGCCAGAGGCCGCAAAGGGCTTTGGCGCGCTGTCGAAGGGGGTCAAGGACAACGGACCGCTGGGGGTGAAGGAAAAGGAGTTCGTGGCCCTGGGCATGTCGGTGATCCTGCGCTGCGAGCCCTGCATCAACTTCCACGTCGAGGCGCTGATGAAGGCCGGGGCAACCCGCGACGAGTTGGGCGACGTGCTGGCGATGGCGATCCAGATGGGCGGCGGGCCGGGGCTGATGTATGCCGGGCACGCCTTGGCCTGCTGGGATGAGCTGGCCGCAAAAACCGCTTGAGTACAGCGACGGAACCTGGGGGCTGGTGCGTATCACATCTATAAACCTTTAAAGGAATATAGGTGATGAAAGCGATCCTGATGGCGGCCCTGGCCTGCGGTGTTTCGACGGCGGCGCTGGCCGAGGCGACTCCCGGTGGGCATTTCGTGCTGAACTGGGACCAGGACCAGGATGGAGCCGTGTCGCTGGACGAAGCGAAGGCCAAGCGCGACGACCTGTTCACGACGTTTGACGCCGATGAGGATGGCTTCCTGTCGCCCGAGGAATACGCGGCGTTCGACAAGATGCGGGCGGCCGATCAAGAGGCGATGCGCGCCGAAATGGGCGAGATGGGAGGCGGCATGGGCATGGGCCAGGGCATGGGTATGGGTCAGGGCATGGGCCAAGGCATGAGCATGGGCCAGGGCATGCCCGAGGAAGGCGGCATGATGCGCGGCTTCAACGATGGCGACGGCGATGGCCGCGTCTCGCGGGAGGAGTTCACCAGCCGGACGGCGGACTGGTTCGCCATGATGGACCGCGACGGGAATGGCCAGGTCACCGTGGATGATTTCGGGCGCTAAACCTTAGGCGGTTTCCGCCACTGGCTGCACTTCGCCTGATGACAAGGGGGGCGGTTGCATGAGACGATTGCCGCATGCGCAGCCATCTCGTCGCCCCCCTGCTTGCCCTGATCCTTGCCGCCTGCGGTGGTGCCCCGCGTGAGCGGTCGGCCCCTGCCCCGGACGACACGATCACGGTCACCTCGTCGAACTTCGCTGACGCCGATCCGACCGACTGGCCGGGCCGCTCGCCGGATCGCTATCCGGTGCACGGCATCGACCTGTCGCGGTTCCAGACTGCGGTGGACTGGCCGACCGCGCGGGCGAACGGGGTGAACTTCGCCTTCATCAAGGCGACCGAGGGCGGCGATCTGGTGGACCCGATGTTCGACAGCCACTGGCGCGGAGCGGGCGCGGCGGGGGTGCGGCGGGGGGCCTATCACTTCTTCTACCACTGTCGCCCGGCGGCGGAACAGGCGCGCTGGTTCATCCGCCACGTCCCGCGCAGTCCGGGTGCCCTGCCTCCGGTCCTGGACATGGAATGGACGCCGACCAGCCCGACCTGCACGATCCGCCGCGATGGCGCGACGATCAGGGACGAGGCGCGGATCTTCCTGGACATCGTCGAACGCCACTATGGCCAGCGCCCGGTGATCTACACGACGGTGGATTTCTACGAGGACACCGAGCTTTGGCGCCTGTCGGGCGTGGAGTTCTGGCTGCGGTCGGTCGCTGACCACCCGGGCGAGGTTTACGGCGGCGGCGACTGGAGCTTCTGGCAGTACACTTCGACCGGCGTGGTGCCGGGGATCGACGGTGAGGTCGACATCAACGTCTTTGCCGGGTCAAAGGCGACCTGGTCCGGCTGGATCGCGGCGCGGGCGCTTTAGCCGCGCGACTTGCGCCAGGCCCGCCACCGCCGAAGCCAGCGCTTGGTCACGCGGCGGCCCCGGATGATCATGACCGAGATCGGGCCGCGCAGGACCGGCAGGTCGACCGCCAGCAGCAACAGCCCAAGCGGCAGCATCCAGATCCCGAGGACCGGCAGAAAGGCGAACAGCCCGCCGAAGATCAGCAGCAATGCGACGGGAAAGCGGATCGGAAACCAGCTGTCGCGGCGCAAGGTGGACATCGGTCCGCGCAGGGGCGGGATCAACCGCTCCAGCGCCTGGAATTGCCGTTGGAAGCGTCGGTCCTTGCGTGTCATGCGAACCCTCATCCGGCAAGAGATGGAGGCTGGGGGTCACAGCTTCAAGACAGTGGGCGATCCGCACCGCGACGGCGGCGCAAATCCCGGCGATGTCGGGTGAGCGCCGGAATTTTCAAAAATTCCGGACCGGAGCCTTTGAAGGCTCCGGTCCGATTTCTTTGAAGAAATCGGTTACCCGTCGATGCGGATGCGCGCGTTCGACGGGTCGAAGGGGCTGTCTTCGGTGACGGTGGCGTCCCATTCCTGAAGCTGGATCTTGACCTTCAGCTTCTGGCCTGGCTCCGCGAGGGCTGCGGGGACATAGCCCATGCCGATCTGTTTGCCGAAGGCCACGGAATAGCCGCCGGAGGTGAGGCGCCCGACCTTGATGCCGTCATGGATCAACGCCTCTTTGCCCCAGGGGTCGGTGTCGGACGGCCCGTCGATCAGAAGGGTAACGCACTTCGACCGGATGCCGGTGGCAAGCATCTTGTCCTTGCCGCGGAAGTCCTTGGTCAGGTCGACGAAGCGGTCGAGCGCGGCCTCCAGCGGGGTCGCATCGCGGCCCAGTTCGTTGCCAAAGGCGCGGTAGGATTTTTCCTGCCGCAGCCAGTTCTGGGCCCGCGCGCCGACGGGTTTCAACCCGTGCTTTTCCCCGGCTTTCAGAAGGAGATCCCAGAGGTAGCGGCCGAATTCGATGGGGTAGTGCAGTTCCCAGCCAAGCTCGCCCGTATAGGCCACGCGGACGGCGCGGACCGGGCACATGCCAAGCTCGATATCGCGGTAAGAGAGCCAGGGGAAGCGCTTGTTCGACAGGACGGTGTCGGGATCGGCGTCCTTGACGATGTCCTTTAGCAGGGCGCGGGCATTCGGACCGGCAAGGGCATAGACGCCCCATTGGGTCGTGATGTCGTGGATGTCGATGGCACCCTTGCCCGAAGCCATCCAGTCGTCGGCAGCCTTTTGCAGGAAGTCGTAGTCATAGGCCGTCCAGGCGCCGGCGGAAATGAGGTAGTATTCGTCCTGTTTCAGGCGGACGATGGTGTATTCGGTCCGCGTCGTGCCGTGGTCGGTCAGGGCATAGGTCAGGTTGATCCGGCCCACGTTCGGCAGCTTGTTGCAGGTGAAATGGTCGAGGAAAGCCGTCGCCCCCGGCCCGCGCACCAGGTGTTTGGTGAATGCGCTGGCGTCGATGATGCCGACGGTGTTGCGGACGGCTTCGGCCTCGGCCTTGGCATACTGCCACCAGTCGCCGCGCCGGAAGCTGCGGGAGTTGTGGTCGAAGTCGGCGGGGGCGTCCTTGGGGCC
>JAKQLM010000350.1 GCA_029567145.1 Pseudomonadota bacterium | reverse complement strand
CTTCGTCGTTGTGGCTGCCCGAATATTCGATGCTCGTGATCTGGAACGGCCCCTCGATCACGCCGAAATCAGGGATCACCACCTGGAAATCCGGGATCTCGCCGTCAAAGAAGATCTGCCGCGCCCGTTCGTCGGTATTCTCGTCGCGAAACACGCCCGACCCCGCGATCGCCGCCGACTTCACGCCCGCACCCGCCAACAGCTCGCGCCAGCCGCCCTGGCTTTCCAGGCTGGTGACGTCGACCGATTCCGTGTTGAAGCTGATCCGCGTGGCGCGCAGCCCCGCGATGGTGACGAACTGGCCGTCCCCGGTCTGGTCGATCTTGATCAGCAGATCCTTGCCGCTTTGCACAGCCATGTTCGCTCTCCGAAACTGAAGTGATGAACCCCCGGCGATCTCGCCGAAGACTGGTCCTTAAACGCCACGCCACACCGTCGCCGCCCGCTCAGCGAAGACAGCCCGCAAGGGCAGGATGAGCGGCCCAGGCCCCTACAACTGCACCCGCGCGCGGAAGGTCAGGTCGATCCGCCGCGTCTCGCCCTCTTCGATCCGCCGAGCCGTCGCCCGAAGGAAGAACAGGCTGACCAGGCTGCCCCGCGTCAGTGTCAGGGGCGCGCCGATCAGCGCGTCCGAAATGTCGGCGGCGATGGTCTTGATCGACAGGAAACCGGTCGCATCAGTGATCACGCTGATCACCATCTGATGCTCGGCCCCCGCGCCGGACTTGTCCGACTGGTCCCGCGCCTCTTCAGGGCCAATAAGCACGAAGGTCCCCGTGACGTTCGGCGGAACGGCGTCATAGATCGCCACCCCGGAGAGGGACGGCCATCCAGACAGACGCTGGAAAACCGCCGTCTGCAGGGCGGGCGCTGCACCATAGCTCATTTCGGCACCTCCTCGCGGGCGAAACAGGTCAGGTAGCGGCCAAACTGGTCCCGCTCGGTCACCGCCTGGATAAGGAACAGCCGCGTGCCCTCGCGGAACCGCTGCCCGGCCTTGGGGCGGGACGGCGACCCGACCGCAGCCCCCCGCACCGTGATCCGGTATGGCACC
>JAKQLM010000328.1 GCA_029567145.1 Pseudomonadota bacterium | reverse complement strand
GACGTCGACGTGATGGTCTTCACCGGGTCGGGCGCGACAGGTCGGCGTTTGCTGCAATACTCCGCCCAATCGAACCTGAAGCGCTGCTATCTGGAACTGGGCGGCAAGTCCCCCAACATCGTCTTCGCCGATGCGCCCGATCTTTCCGCCGCCGCTAAGGCCGCCGCCACCGCGATCTTCCGCAACGCGGGGCAGGTCTGCGTGGCGGGCTCGCGGCTTTTGGTTCAGGCCTCTGTCCACGATCAATTCGTCTCCGAACTCGCTGCCGCCACCCGCAAGCTGACCCCCGGCAACCCCTTGCTGCTGGACACCGAGGTCGGCGCGGTGAACTCGCTGACCCAGCTGGAAGGCAACCTTGGTTTCGTTACTGACGCCACCCGCGAAGGTGGCGAGGTGGTCACCGGCGGCACCCGCGCGCTTCAGGAAACCGGCGGCTATTACATGGACCCGACCATCGTGACCGGTGTCCGGCCCGAGCATCGCCTTTACCGCGAAGAGGTCTTCGGCCCCGTCCTTGCCGTCACCCCCTTTGAAGACGAGGCCGAGGCACTTCGGCTGGCCAATGCCAGCGACTTCGGCCTAGCCGCCGGGGTCTGGACCGCGAACCTGTCGCGCGCCCACCGGATGATCCGGGGCATCCGGTCGGGGGTCGTCCACGTCAACACCTATGGCGGGTCTGACGTCACTGTGCCCCTGTCGGGGATGAAGCAATCCGGCAACGGGGCCGACAAGTCCCTGCATGCGCTGGAGAAATACACCGACCTCAAGACCGCATGGATTCAGCTGTGACCACGGCTGCTCTGCTTGCCCGCGACGCGCGCGGTCTGCGCAGGGTGTCAGGGCTGGTGGGGCAAGCCCCTTGCCAGCTCCGGTCTACCCGTCTTGCCACCAGACTGGCCAAAACCCTCCTGACCTGAGGTATTCAATGGACTTGCCCCCGAAAACCATCCTTGTCGTCGGCACTTATGACACCAAGGACGACGAGCTGTCCTATCTCTGCGGCGTCATCCGCGCGCAGGGGGGACAGGTGCTGTCGATGGACGTGTCGGTCCTTGGCAACCCCAAAGCTGCCACCGACATTTCCAAGCACCAGGTCGCGGAAGCCGCTGGGTCTTCCATCGAAGCCGCCATCGCCTCCGAGGATGAGAATTTCGCAATGCAGGTCATGGCGCGGGGCTCGGCCACGCTGGCGCAGCAGTTGCACCGTGCGGGCAAGTTCGACGGGGTCATC
>JAKQLM010000322.1 GCA_029567145.1 Pseudomonadota bacterium | reverse complement strand
GGGGTGATGACCGACCTGACCCCGCGCGCGGCCGAACTGGTGGCGACGGCCAAGGCGGTGCTGCACTGGCACCGCAGTCACGGCTTCTGCGCCAGTTGCGGGGCGGCGTCCGACATGGTGATGGGCGGCTGGCAGCGCAGTTGTCCGGCCTGTGGCGCCCAGCACTTTCCGCGCACCGACCCCGTGGTCATCATGCTGGTCACCCACGGCAACCGCGTGCTTCTGGGCCGCAACGCCGTCTGGCCCGAGGGGATGTTTTCCTTGCTGGCCGGGTTCGTCGAACCGGGCGAGACGCTGGAAGCCGCCGTCCGCCGCGAGGTGCAGGAGGAAACCGGCGTCACCTGCGGCGCGGTCAGCTATCTGGCCAGCCAGCCCTGGCCGTTCCCCGCGTCACTGATGGTCGGGGCGCGCACGGCCGCGCTGACCGACCGGATCGTGATCGACCCGGACGAACTGGAGCAGGCGCTTTGGGTCACCCGGGAAGACCTGGTCACCGCCTTTGCTGGCCTGCACCCGGTGATAAAACCGGCCCGGAACGGGTCAATTGCGCATTTTATCCTGCGGAACTGGCTTGCCGACCGGCTGGATTGATTCGATCCTGCGCAAGCTTTCCAGACCGGAACGCGCCAGACCGGGGACCCCATGAAGCTGACCTCCAAGACCGACCTTGAAGCCCCGATCGGCTTTGTCTACGCCACCTTGGCCGATTTCCCGACCTGGGAGCGTGAGGTCGTCCGCCGTGGGGTCGAGATCGAGCGTCCCGCCGACAGCCCGCAGATCGGCAAGGGCGCGACCTGGCGGGTCCGCGCGCCCTATCGCGGCAAGGTCCGCAAGGTGCAGATCCAGGTCACCGATGCGGTGCAGGACGACAAGCTGGTGTTCGGCATCGACGCGCCGTCGATCGAAGGGACGTCGATGCTGGAGCTGATCTCGCTGTCGCCCCGGCGCACCCGGCTGCGGTTGACGCTGGACGTGCGGCCCAAGACGCTTGCGGCGCGGCTGTTCATCAACACCCTGCGCCTGGCCAAGCGCCGCGTCGATACCCGGTTCGACAAGCGCGTGACCCAGCTTGCCGCCCGGATCGAGGAAATGTACCAGCGCAGCCGGTCGCAGGAAAAGGTCTGATCAGCCCCGCTCGCGGTCGGCGGGTCAGCCCCGTTCGCGGTCCGCCGGATAGACCCCCAGGATGCGCACTTCGGAGGTGAAATAGCGCAATTCCTCCAGCGCCAGCGCGACGTTGGGGTCGTCGGGGTGGCCCTCGATGTCGGCGTAGAACTCCGTCGCGGTGAAGGTGCCCCCGACCATGTAGCTTTCCAGCTTGGTCATGTTCACGCCGTTGGTCGCAAAGCCGCCCATCGCCTTGTACAGCGCCGCCGGAATGTTGCGGACCCGGAAGGTAAAGGTCGTGATCATCTTGGCCGGTCCGCGCCGGGTGAAATCCGGTTCGCGCGCCATCACCAGGAACCGTGTCGTGTTGTTCGCGTGATCCTCGATATGACGGGCCAGCACGTCCAGCCCGTAGATCGAGGCCGCAAGCTCGCTGGCCAGCGCGGCCTTCGACTTGTCCCCGGCCTCGGCAACTTCGCGCGCGGCGCGGGCGTTGTCGGAACTGACGCGCCCGCGAATCGCATGCGCCTTCAGGAAGCCCGCGCATTGCGGCAGGATCACCACATGGCCATGCGCCTCGCGCACCTCGTCCAGCTTGGCCCCCGGCACGCCCAGAAGATTGACATGCACCCGCACGAACGCCTCGTCCACGATATGCAGCCCGGATTTCGGCAGCAGCGAATGCACGTCCGCAACCCGCCCGTAGGTAGAGTTTTCCACCGCCAGCATGCCCAGATCGACCTCGCCCCGCGCGACCTTGTCGACCACTTCCTCGAAGGTCGTGGAGGGCACCGCCTCCATCCTGGGACGCGATTGCTGGCAGGCCTGATGCGAATAGGCCCCGAGTTCACCCTGAAAAGCGATGCGTCCGACCATGTGCCGACTAGTCCTTTTCGCAAAAACCCGCCCCACGGGACGTTTCGCCGCGCGTCTACACCTTGAAACTCATGCGGGGAAGCGGATAGATACCGCGCGAACGAGACCCCGGATAGGTGAGACCCATGTTCGACACGATGACGATGACCAAGGCAGTGGGCGCGGTGTGCGGCTCGCTCCTCGTGTTCATGCTGGCGGGCTGGGCGGGGGAATCGCTGTACCACGTCGGCGCGACCGGCCACGGTGACCATGCCGAGGGGGAACTGACCCAGGCCTACACCATCGACACCGGCGAAGC
>JAKQLM010000297.1 GCA_029567145.1 Pseudomonadota bacterium | reverse complement strand
ATCTGGGATATCGAGGGCAACCGATATATCGACTTTGCCGCCGGGATCGCGGTGGTGAACACCGGGCATTGCCACCCCAAGGTCATGGCCGCCGTGGCGAACCAGATCACGAAGTTCACCCATACCTGCCACCAGGTGATGCCCTACGAGAACTACATCCGGCTGGCCGAGCGGCTGAACGACAAGGTGCCCGGGAATTTCAAGAAGAAGACGATCTTCGTCACCACCGGTGCCGAGGCCTGCGAGAACGCCATCAAAATCGCCCGTATCGCCACGGGCCGCGATGCCGTCATCGCCTTTGGCGGCGGCTTCCATGGCCGGACCTTCATGGGCATGTCGCTGACCGGCAAGGTCGAGCCCTACAAGAAAGGCTTTGGCGCGATGATGCCGGACGTGTTCCACGTCCCCTTCCCGATGGAACCGCATGGCGTGTCGACCAAGGACGCGATGGCGGGGATCGAAAAGCTGTTCAAGGCCGACCTCGACCCGGCCCGCGTGGCCGCGATCATCTTTGAACCGGTGCAGGGCGAAGGCGGGTTCTACCCGGCCCCGACCGATCTGGTGAAGGCAATCCGCGCGCTTTGCGACAAGCATGGCATCGTGATGATCGCCGACGAGGTGCAGACCGGCTTTGCCCGCACCGGAAACCTGTTTGCGATGCAGATGCACGGCGTCGCCGCCGACCTGACGACCATGGCCAAGGGCCTCGCCGGGGGCCTGCCGCTGGCCGCCGTCACCGGTCGCGCCGATCTGATGGATGCCGCCAACCCCGGCGGCCTGGGTGGCACCTATGCCGGCAACCCTCTGGGAATCGCCGCCGCAAACGCCGTTCTGGACGTGATCGAGGAAGAGGACCTTTGCGCCCGCGCCAATGAGCTTGGCAGCCGGTTGAAGCAGCGGCTGGAGGCCCTGCGCGCCACCACTCCGGAAATCCTGGACATCCGGGGCCCCGGCTTCATGGTCGCCGTCGAATTCGGCGATGCCAAGACCAAGGAGCCCGATGCGGGCTTTACCGGCCGCGTCCGGCTGGAGGCGCAGAAGCGCGGGCTGATCCTGTTGACCTGCGGTGTCTACGGCAACGTGGTCCGCTTCCTGGCCCCGATCACCATCCCGGACGCCCACTTTGCCGAAGCGATGGAAATTCTGGAGGCATCGGTCGCTGCGGCCCGTCAGGGCTGACGCGGGTGAAGTATCTGGGCGAAACGGCCAAGGCCGGAAGCTATGACATTGCCGGGGCCATCCAGGCCCTGGCCGCCAAGGGTGGCCCCAGCCCGCTGCGGCAGGCGCTGGCCCTGTTCCGGCTGGGCTATGGCCGTCGCAAGATCCGGCCCGAGGAATACTATACCTACGCCTTGTGGCGAAAGGATCGGGACGCGGCCTTTCTGGACCAGTTCCTGCCGAACCGCCGTATCCGGGCGTTCAACGGTTCGCTCAAGATGCCCGGACGCGGGGTTGCCGACGACGCCATCAACGACAAGATCACGACCGAGGCGATCCTGACCAAGCGCGGCCTGCCGGTTGCCGCGACCCGCGCGCTGTATCTGGGCACGTCCGCCCCCGCCGACCTGCCCGCCCTGCGCCTGTTGCGGACAGCGGACGACATCGCCGCCTTCCTGTCCGACCCCGCCAACCTGCCGGTCTTCGGCAAGCCCCGCGCCGACAGCTTTGCCCGGGGGGCCGCCGTGATCGAAGGCCATGGCCGCCCCGGCACGGTCCGCTTCCTGACCGGGCAAGAGGTGCCGGTTGCCGCCCTAGCGGCCGAGATCGTGCAGGACTGGGGCCAGGGCTACATGTTCCAGCCGTTCTACCAGTGCACCCCGGCCCTGCGGCGGCATGTCGGTCCGGCCATGGCCTCGGTCCGGATCGTCACGTTGCTGACCGACCAGGGGGTCGAGCCGTGGTATGCCGTGATCCGCCTGCCCGGCAAGACCGCGATGCATGACGGGGACGCGGACGAAACGCGGATCTGGGGCCTGATCGACATCGCGACGGGCCGGATCACCAAGCTGCGCAATCTGCGCGAACCGCAGTCGCCCGACCTGACCCACGGCAACGACCCGGACGCCACGTTCCTGGGCTTCCAGATGCCCGACTGGGAGCGTGCTGTGGACATCTGCCGCCAGGCGCATGACAGCTTTCCCGGCAACGGCTGCATCGGCTGGGACGTGTTCCTGACCGAGCAGGGGGCGCTTCTGAACGAGGCAAACGGCAATCCCGGCCACCTCTATCAGGTGGCAGCGCAGCGCCCGCTGCTGAATCCGGACATGCGCCCCGGCTATGACCGCGCTCTGGCCTTTGCGCGCAGGCACGGCGGGGGAATCGGCGCCTTCTGACGCCCCGATCGGCGGAGTCCCGACCATTCCGGATTGCCGCTCTGGAACCTTTCGCGTTAGCCTGCGTTAATGCCGGTGAGTTTCAACTTTTGGAGTCTGCCATGACCCGTACCTTGCTGCTGCTGTCGGTTCTGCCCCTGTCCATCGCCGCCTGCACCCCCGCCGAACAGCGCACCGCGCTGGGTGTCGCGGGTGGTGCCGCTGTCGGCGCTGCCGTGTCTTCGGACAGCGACCGTGAAAAAGGTGCCATCGTCGGCGCGCTGGTCGGCGGCGTCGCTGCCCAGTTGCTTGGCCCTGCCCCGCAGTCGGGCAAGTGCTATTACAAGGACCAGTACGGCGACACCTTCATCGCCAACTGCCAGTAACCAGCCTGTGACCCCGGCCGACCTGCGTTGGCCGGGGTCCTTGCAGGGTTGCGCCGCGCAAGGCGGCCCCCTAGAACGGCGGCGCATCCTGAAAGCCGCCCATGACCGACACCCGCCCTGGTATCCAGCTTAGATCCGTCAGCCTTCGGCTGGGTGGCAGGCTGGTGCTGGATGACCTGACGGTTGACCTTGACGAACCGCGCATCGGCGTTCTGGGCCGCAACGGTTCGGGCAAGACCACGCTTCTGCGACTGCTGGCAGGGCTGATCGCCCCCGACGTCGGCACGCTGCGGGTCGAGGGGTTCGACCCCTTTGCCGACCGCAAGGCCGCCTTGTCCGCCCTGGGCATCCTGTTTCAGAACCCCGACCACCAGATCCTGTTTCCAACCGTGGAAGAAGAGCTGGCCTTTGGTCTGGTTCAGCAAGGCCTGTCGCAAGCGGCGGCCCTGGACCGGGTGCTCGGGGTCCTGACAGACGAAGGCCGGGCGCACTGGGCCAAAGTCCCGGTCACGACGCTGAGCCAGGGCCAGCGGCACTATCTTTGCCTGCTGGCCGTCCTGCTGATGCAGCCGCGAACCATCCTGCTGGACGAGCCGCTTGCCGGGCTGGACCTGCCGACGCAGGCCCGTCTTGCCCGCCGCTTTGCCGCCCTGCCGCAGCGGCTGATCACCATCACCCATGACCCGGCAAGCCTGACCGGCACCGACCGTGTCCTGTGGCTGGAGGCCGGGCGGATCGTGGCGGACGGTCCGCCGTCGCAGGTCCTGCCGGCCTTTACCGCCGAGATGGCCCGGCAAGGAGAGCGCGATGCTGACGCTGACCTCTCCGGTTAGGACCTGGGCGCACCGGGTGCCGGCCGGGCTGAAGCTGGGGTTTCTGGCTTTGGCCACGCCGCTGCTTTTCACCCTGACGACGCCCTTGCCGCTGGCCTTTGCCGCGATTGCGACGGTGGGGCTGCTGGCGACGGGCGGCGTGCGGTTCGCCTGGGCGGCGCTGCGGCTTTTGTGGCCGCTGTGGCCGTTCGTGCTGATCCTGGGGGCCTGGCATCTGTGGTCCGGCGATCTTGCGCTGGGGGGCATGGTGGTCCTGCGCCTGCTGACTGCCGTCACGCTGGCGAACTTTGTCACCATGACCACCCGGCTTTCCGACATGATTCAGGTCTTTCAGACACTTGCCCGGCCCCTTGCCCCGCTTGGCCTGTCGCCGCGCCGCCTTGGGCTGGCCTTTGCGCTGGTCATCCGGTTCATCCCGGTGATGCTGGATCAGTTGACCCGGATCACCGATTCCTGGTCTGCCCGGTCGCCGCGCCGTCCCCGGTGGCGGGTGCTGGTCCCGGCCACTCTGGCCGCCCTGGACGATGCCGACCACGCCGCCGAGGCCTTGCGCGCGCGCGGCGGGGCTGGTTAATGGTCTGCAAAACGCGAGGGACCCCATGGAACGCAGCCTGACCCACATCGCCCTGTTCGCCGCCCTGATCGCGGTTCTGGGGCTGGTGCCGCAGATCACCCTTGCCAGCGGGGTGCCAATCACCGCGCAGTCGCTGGGGATCATGCTGTGCGGCACGGTTCTGGGGGCGCGTCGCGGGGCGTTGGCCGTGTTGCTGTTCCTGGCGCTGGTCGTCGCCGGACTGCCGCTGCTGTCGGGCGGACGCGGCGGGATCGGCGTCTTCGCCGGGCCCTCCGTGGGCTACCTGATCGGCTTACCAATTGCCGCCTTCGTCACTGGCTGGCTGGTCGAACGCACAAGCCTGTCCATCGGTCTTGCCGCCAGCGCCGCCGCCGTCATCGGCGGGATTGGCGTGCTGTATGTCTTTGGCATCCTTGGGCTTTCGGTGATGCTGGGCAAAAGCTTGCCCGAAGCGGCGTTCCTGGGAATGGCCTATCTGCCTGGTGATGTCCTCAAGGCCGCGCTGGCCGGAATGGTCACGCAAAGCCTGGCGCGGATGCGCCCGGCGTCACTCCTCTCGCGCGGTTGAGAGGAGAAGGGCGGTCCCGATCCCGCCCGCCGCCGCGATGGCTGCAAGGCCCCGACCGGCCATCAGGCCGTGAAACAGGCGGACCGCCAGCACCGCACCCGAGGCCCCGACCGGGTGCCCCCGCGCAAGGCCCCCGCCGCCCGGATTGACGACAGCGGGGTCGATCCCCGCGCCGTCCACAACCGCGATGGCCTGCACGGCGTAGGCCTCCATGATCTCGGCCATTTGCAGCGGTTGGCCGTGCCAGATGCGCTGGACCGCCGCGATGGGGGCTAGGCCGGGTTCCATCGGGTCGCCGCCCACCGTCGCCCCGCCCAGAATGGCCAGGCCCCGGCCCCGCGCCAGCCGGTCGCTGACCACCAGAACCGCCGCCGCCGCGTCCGCCGCAACCGCCGCCGTCGCTGCCGTGACGCTGCCGCAGACGACAGGCGCGCGGGCCAGCAGGGCTGGCGAAAGCTGTCGCGGAAAGGCGTCGCAGGTCACGCCCAGAAGGGGCACGATTTCGGCGGAATGATCTGATTTCAACGCCTTGGCATGGCTTTGCGCGGCCCAAAGCTCTTGCCTTTCACGGGTGATCCCCAACCGCTGCGCCAGGGCTTCAGCCGCCGAAGCCATGTCCGGATCGCGGTCGGGCCAGGGCGTGAACGGGGCCTGATCATAGGCGACCGGCGGCCCGCCCTTGGGGTCGGTCGCAAGCCGCAGGGGGCGGCGAGAGTAGCTTTCGACGCCCCCCGCCAGCACCACCTCGGCCGCGCCCGAGTCGACCAGCGCCCGCGCCAAGAGGATCGCATCCAGCCCCCCGGCGCATTGCCGGTCAAGGCTCAGCCCGGCCACGCCAAGGCCTGCGGCCAAAGCCACCCGCCGCGCCGGATTGCCGCCCGCGCCAAGCGCGTTCGACAGGATCACCTCGTCCACCTGAGCCCCGTCGATGCCCGCATCCGCAAGACAGGCGATCAGGACCGGCGCGGCAAGCTCCTCGATCGACAGCCGCGCAAAGGCCCCGCCACGCGGGACAACGGCGGTGCGGCGGGCGGCGATCAGACGGGCCATATCAGCCCCGCCCGCAAAGCGCGAAGATCGGTCTTGCCCGAGGGGAGCGTCGGCCAAACCTCTTGCCAGATCAAGGCTTTGGGGGCCTTCAGCGGACCGAGTTCCGCCCTTAGCCGGGCCATGATCTGCGTCCCCTGATCCGGGTCGCCCTGGACCAGCGCCACCAGGACCTGCCCGCGTTTCGGGTCTGCCACCGGCAGGACCGCCGCGCGGCGGATGCCGGGGAGGGCTTGCAGCAGGGCCTCGATCTCTTCGGGAAAAACGTTCTGATCGGCGACCGTGACCATCCGCCCGGCGCGGCCGTGCAGGTACAGAAAGCCGTCCTGCAACCGCCCCATCTCGCCCACCGAAAGCCAGCCGTCGCGCCACCTGGCGCTGCCGGGATCACCTGCGTAACCGATGAAAAGATAGGGACTTTTCACCCATATCTCGCCCGCATCCACCGCAATTTCGACCCCCGGATAGGCCCGCCCGACCGAGCCGTCTGGCGTGTCGTCATCCGCCAGGGTGATGAAACTCGCCTCGGCGGCCCCGTAGAATTCGCGGATCACAGCGTTGGGGGCAAGTGCCTGAACCAAAGCCTGCAAGGCGGGGTCCAACTTGGAACCCCCGACCAGGATAACCTGCAGATCGGGGCAGGCGCCCTGCCCTTCGGCCAGCAGGCGCAGCTGTGCAGGTGTCGCATAAAGGTGAGAAATGCCTTGCGTACTCAGTGCCTTGCGCTGCCGATCCGGGCGCAGGGCGTCCAGAATGCGCACCTCGGCCCCCAGATGCAGCCCTTCGACCGCGCCATAAAGGGCCAGCGACTGCACCAAGCGCCCCAGCACCGCGATCCGCGCGTCCGGGCCGATGCCGAACCGGGCGTTCACCGCAAAGCTGGCGGTCCAGGAGGCCTGCGTCCGCAGGATGCGCCGGGGCCTGGCGGTCGATCCGGAGGTCAGCGTCTCGAACACCGGAACGTCGGTCGGAACCGGCGCAGGATCATCCGTGGCCCCCAGACGAAAGGCAGGCATACCAAGGGCTTGCGCCAATCCTTGCGCGGTGTCTTCGGCGACGGATGCCCCATCCGGAAGCGGGCCGATCTGCCTCCCAAGGGCATCAAAAAGCCGGGCCTTGGGGTGCCAGCGAAAGCCGCCCGTCATGCCTTCAGAAGGCTGGCCATCCGGCGCAGGGCCAGAAGGTAGCCGTCGGTCCCGAAGCCGGCGATCACCCCATCCGCGCGGGACGAGACGAAGGAGTGGTGGCGAAACGGCTCCCGCTTGTGGATGTTGGAGATATGCACCTCCAGCACGGGGCCGTCATAGGCGTTCAGCGCGTCCAGGATGGCGACCGAGGTATGCGAATAGGCCCCCGGATTGATGATGATCCCGGCCGAGGTTCCGCGCGATTCCTGTATCCAATCAACCAGTTGGCCTTCGTGGTTCGATTGCAGCGCACGGATGCGCAGGCCCAGTTCTTCGCCCAGATCCGAGACCTTGGCGGCCACGTCCTCCAACGTCTCGCGCCCATAGATCTCGGGCTGGCGCAGGCCAAGAAGGTTCAGGTTCGGGCCGTTCAGAAGGGTGACAAGCTTCGACATTTTGCGTCCACGACAAGGGGTCGGGCGACCTTAGCCGATGTGGCCCGGGGGGCAAAGCAAAAGGAAAAATGGCGGCTTTCCGGGGCCTGCTGGAGACAGGTCGGAAAGCCGCCCAGGGAGACGACGTTATGCCTAACTAATTGAAATCAGGCAACTTTCTCTAGCACCACCTCGGGCTGGATGCCCAGGGCGCGCACAACCTCGCGGGTCAGGTGCGGGCGGTTCAGCGTGTAGAAGTGCAGGTCCTGCACCCCGCCCTGCAGCAGGCGGTCGCACAGCGCGGTGCATTGGGTCAGGGCCAGAAGCTCTTCGCGTCCGTCGCGGGCGGCGGTGGTGAAGGCTTCGTCCAGCTTCTGCGGAACGGATGTGCCACAGCGGCGGGCGAACTTCTTCGCGCCCTCCCAACTGGTGATCGGCAGGATGCCGGGGATGATCGGGGCGGTGATGCCCGCCTTTGCGCAGGCATCGCGGAAGCGGAAGAAGGTGTCGGCGTCGAAGAAGAACTGGGTGATCGCGGATGAGGCGCCCGCGTCGATCTTGCGCTTCAGCCAGGTCACGTCGGCGCTTTGGTCGGCGGCATCGGGGTGGGGTTCGGGGTAGGCACCGACCCGGATGGTGAACTTGCCGGTTTTCGCCAGCTTTTCAACCAGTTCGACCGAGCTGGCAAAGCCCAAGGGATGCGGCACGAACCGTTGCGCGCCTTTCGGGGCATCGCCGCGCAGGGCAACGATGTCCGTCACGCCAGCGGCGGCGTAGGATTCGGCGATGGAAAGCGTCTCGGTCCGGGTGGCATCGACGCAGGTCAGATGCGCGGCGACCGGCAGGCCGTAGTTGCGGTGGATGGTCGAGACCGCCTCGTGCGTCAGGGTGCGGGTGGTGCCGCCCGCGCCATAAGTCACGGAAACGAAGGAAGGTTTCATCGGGGCCAACGCCTGCACGGTTTCCCAGAGCCGGAACGACGCGTCCAGCGATTGCGGCGGGAAGAACTCGAAGCTGATGCGCGGGGTCATGGTCGTCTCCTTGATTGGAACCCTTGTCGCAGAAAGGTTGATGTGAGACCAATTCATAGTACTCACCATCTTCATGAGGTTCGTTCATGTATATCGAGCTGCGCCACCTGCGGACGATCCGGGCTATCCAGCAGGCCGGAGGGTTGGCGCGGGCCGCCGACATGCTGAACATGACGCAGTCGGCGCTGAGCCATCAGGTCAAGGGGTTGGAGGATCAGGCCGGGATGGAGTTGTTCGTCCGCCGGTCCAAGCCGATGCGGTTGTCGGCGGCGGGACACAGGATGTTGCGGGCGGCGGAACGTATCCTGCCAGAGATAGACGCGATGGAAGAGGAATTCCGCAGCTTGAGGGCTGGCAGGACGGGGCGATTGCACATCGCGATCGAGTGTCACGCCTGTTTCGACTGGCTGTTTCCGGTGCTGGAACTCTTCCGCCACGCCTGGCCCGAGATTGACGTGGACATCAAGGCGGGGCTGGCGTTCGAGGCGCTGCCTGCGCTGAACCGCGAGGATGTGGATCTGGTGATTTCGTCGGACCGGGAACCCCCGCCGGGAATCCTCTTCAACCCGCTGTTCGATTACCACCCGACCTTTGTTGCGTCCTCGCAGAATCCGCTGGCCGGGAGGGCGTACATCACGGCCGAGGACTTCAAGGATCAGGTGCTGATCACCTATCCGGTCAGCCGCGACAAGCTTGATATCTTTAGCGAAATCCTGACACCCGCCAAGGTGGAGCCGCGGGCGCAAAGGACGGCGGAACTGACGGCTGTGATCCTGATGCTGGTCGGGTCGAACCGGGGGGTAGCGGTTCTGCCGGACTGGGTGATGCGCGAGGTGAAGACGAATGCCGACTATGTCACGCGGCCGCTGGGGCCAGAGGTGGTGACGAAGCGGATGTATGCGGCGACGCGGGCGGAGGATGTGGGCAAGGCCTATATGGCGCATTTCCTGAAGCTGGCGCGGTCCGAGCCCGTGAAGCTGCAGCGGGGGGCATAAGCCCTTGCGGACGCTGAGTTAATCCTTGGTCTTACCGCAAAGTTAAGCGTCTGGCATCTGTCTGGCATGCGTCGGCTATCTGTCCCGACAGGCTGCAGGCGACTGCACGGTTAACCATGGGCCGCGAATCGGCAACCGGGCGAGGGGAGCACAATTCGTCTGCGAAGAATTGGCGCGCGTTCAACCGGAGTTTTCCACCGCAAGCCCCGGCGTCACGTGCAAAAGGTTTCGCCCGGCGTAGATGTCCCCCGCCAGTTGCAGCGCAAAGCGGTCGGCGTCGCGCAGGCGCACGTCGACCAGGGTTTCGTCGATCAGCGCGTCATCCAGCCCGAAATGCCGCAACAGGTTTGCGCCCAGGAGCAGCGCCGATTCATAGGTCTCGCGGATCGGGGCGGCGACACCGGCCTTGATCAGCTCGATCGAATGACGCCGGTCGAAGCTGCGCGAAAACACCGGGATCAGCGGGCATTCGTCGCGCAACAGATGGGCGATGCGGGTGGCCGACCCCTGGTTGTCGACACAGATGATGATCGCCCGGGCATGGGTGGCCCCGGCGGCGCGCAGGATGTCCAACCGCGTGCCGTCGCCGAACCAGACCTTGAAGCCCATGCCGGTCGCCGTGGTGATCATCTCGGCGTCGATGTCGATGATCGAGACGCGGTAGCCCGAGGCGAAAAGCGGCTGGCTGACGACCTGGCCAAAGCGGCCAAAGCCGATAAGGAGGACGGCATCACCGTCGTCCTCGGGCGCGGGCAGGCCCTCGGCCGAGACCTGAGCCTTGGGCATCAGCCGGTCATGCAAAAGGACAAAGATCGGCGTCATCACCATGGACAGGATGATGATCGCGGTCAGGGTGGCGTTTTCCTCGGCGTTGATCAGGCCGACCGACAGGGCGGCGGCATACAGCACAAAGGCGAATTCGCCGCCCTGCGCCATGAGGACCAGGCGTTCGACGGACTCGCGGTGAGAGGCTTTGAAAAGGCGGGCGACAAGGTAGATCGCGGTCATCTT
>JAKQLM010000292.1 GCA_029567145.1 Pseudomonadota bacterium | reverse complement strand
TTTCGGGGTCGTGCATCGACACCCAGGTGTCGGTGACCACAAGGTCGGCGCCTTCGACGGCGGTGAACGGGTCGCGCTGGATGGTGACCTTCGCGCCCTTTTCGCGGGCGAAGGCGATGAACTTGTCTTCGGGGTCCAGGGTTTCCGGGCCGGTGAAGGTGAAATCGAACCCGAACTGCCCGGCGGCATGCAGGAAGCTGGCCGCGACGTTGTTGCCGTCGCCGCACCAGACCACCTTCTTGCCCCGGATCGGGCCGCGATGTTCCTCATAGGTCATCACGTCGGCCATGATCTGACAGGGATGGGTACGGTTGGTGAGGCCGTTGATCACCGGGACGGTGGCGTGTTCGGCCATCTCCAGCAGCGTCGCCTCTTCGAAGGTGCGGATCATGATGAGGTCGACATAACGCGACAGGACCCGGGCGGTGTCGGCGATGGTCTCGCCGTGGCCAAGCTGCATTTCCTTGCCGGAGAGGACCATGGTCTCGCCCCCCATCTGGCGGACGCCGACGTCAAAGGACACGCGGGTGCGGGTCGAGGGTTTTTCGAAGATCAGCGCGACCATCTGGCCCTTGAGCGGCGTCTCATCGTCCGGCGTGCCCTTGGGGCGGCCGTTGCGGGCGGTCTTCATCGCTTGCGCGTTGTCGATCATGGCGCGCAGTTCAGCGGGGTCGGTCTTGTGGATATCAAGGAAGTGTTTCATGGCGTTTCGCTTTTTGGGATCCGGTGGAACCGGGGGTTTCACACCCCCGGACCCCCGTGGGATACTTGGACCAGAATGAAATCAGGCGGCTTGGGCAAGGCTGGTGGCGGCCTGGTCAAGGCGGGCAAGGGCCTCGGCGATGTCTGCGTCGGGGATGTTGAGCGCGGGCAGCAGGCGCAGGACGTTGTCGGCCGCAGCGACGGTCAGGACGCCTGCACTGTAGCCCGCCTTGACCAGATCGGTCGGCGCGGGCGTGCATTTCAGGCCCAGCATCAGGCCTTCGCCCCGGACGGCCTGGAACACCGTGGGATGGCGGGCGACCAGGCTTTCCAGCCCCTGCCGGAAGAGCGCGCCCTTGCGGGCCACCTCGGCCAGAAAGGCGGGATCGCTGACGATCTCGGTCACCTTTGCGCCCACGGCACAGCCCAGGGGGTTGCCGCCGTAGGTGGACCCATGGCTGCCCGCCGTCATGCAAAGGGCGGCGCGTTCGGTGGCCAGGACCGCGCCGAGGGGAAAGCCGCCGCCGATGCCCTTGGCGACCATCATGATGTCGGGGCTGACGCCCGCCCATTCATGGGCGAAAAGCTTGCCGGTTCGGCCCATGCCGCACTGCACCTCGTCGAAGATCAGAAGCGTGCCGGTGCTGTCGCACAGGTCGCGCAGGCCCTTGAGGCACTGATCCGGCACGACCCGGATGCCGCCTTCGCCCTGGATCGGCTCGATCATCACGGCGCAGGTCCGGTCGGTGATTGCGGCGCGGATCGCGGCATGGTCCGCCTCGGTCGCGGGCCATTTCAGGTGGGTGAACCCCGGCATCAGCGGGCCATAGCCCTTGACCATCTTTTCCGACCCCGCCGCCGCGATGGCCCCGGTGGACCGGCCATGGAACGCGCCTTCGAAGGCGATGATTTCGGTGCGCTCGGGCTGGCCGGCCTCATAATGGAACTTGCGCGCCATCTTGATCGCCAATTCGGCGGTTTCGGTGCCCGAGTTGGTGAAGAACACCGTGTCGGCAAAGGTGCGGTCGACCAGAAGCTCGGCCAGGCGTTCCTGTTCGGGGATCGTGTAGACGTTGGACACATGCCAGACCTTCGCGGCCTGGTCGGTCAGCGCCTGGATCAGCGCCGGGTGGGCATGGCCCAGCGCGTTGACCGCGATGCCCGCGCCAAGGTCAAGATAGCGTCGTCCGTCGGTCGCCACCAGCCAGCTGCCCTCGCCCCTGACAAAGGAGAGCGGCGCGCGGTTGTAGGTCGGCAGGACGGGCGGGATCATGGCAATATCCTTGCAGGGCTGAGGCCAATGGGTGCCTGACGGCTGTGGCCAAGTCAACGTCGGGGGAGAAGGTCGCGGGAAAGATGGTCGGGGGGGAAGGCCGCGCCGGACAGCGCGGACGGCACGGGACAGCGTCAGACGCGGCGGCGTCGGCGCAGGCAGAGAATCTGGTGGGGTCCCGTGGTCATGTCCCGGCAGATAGCCCGCCGCTGACTGCGCGTAAAGTGGAATGTGCAACGGCGCGCGCAAGCCGGGGTTGCGCAGGGTCGCCAAAGCCCGGGCCGGACCGGCGGCAACCTGCCGCAGATCGGGCAGATGGGCGTGGTTTGCTAAGGATATCTGCACTTTTTGATCGAACCGGACAGAGATCTGTGCGATCTGTCACAACAGGAAAGGATCGCGGCAACCATCAGGGACAGGCTTGTCAGCGCAAGGTTGGACTTGAATGGCGATCTACCAGTTCACCATCTACACCTTTCCCAGCCTGACCCTGTCGGGCGGCAGCGACCTGACCTCGACCCCGGGCAGCACCCAAGGGTTCCAGACGATCGGCGAAAGCTTTACCTACAGCGGGGCTCCGGGCACGACGCTGCTGGTCAGTGACGACGACACGGCGGCGAATGACGGCAACGCCGATCCGCAGGGCGGGGGCGGTCCCAGCGGGTCGAACGGCAACCAGGTCATCACCAATGACCCGTCGAACCCCACGGCCTGGCGCAACCAGTTCCTGCAGCTGGAATACAGGATCACCGTGCTGATCACGTCAGGGCCGAACGCGGGCCAGACGCGCGACTTCTTTGTGGTCCGGATCGGGCCGAACACCACGGGTGCGCCCCTTGGCAACCTGGGGATCGTCGGGGTGACGCCTCCGGTGCCGGGGGAAAGCTATCAGATCATCGCGGTGACCGACCAGCAGGACGGCGGCATCCTGCGGACCTATACCAACGTCAGCGGCAGCTTCTTTACCGACCAGGCCGGTGTCAATGGCGTACCCTGGGACCTTCTGGCCTGCTTTACCCATCGCACGCTGATCGACACGCCGGACGGTCCCCGCCTGATCGAAAGCCTGCGGCCCGGCGATCTGGTGACGACGCTGGACAACGGCTCGCAACCGCTGCGCTGGGTGGGCTCGCGGCCCGTGTCGCGGGCCGAAATGCTGGCCCGGCCCGAGTTTCGGCCCGTCTTGTTCGAGCCGGGGACGATGGGCAACAGCCGCCCGCTTCTGGTGTCGCCGCAGCACCGGATGCTGTTGAACGACTGGCGCGCGCAGGTCTATTTCGGCGAAGATCAGGTCCTGATCGCCGCCAAGGCCCTGCTGAACGGCAAGACGATCCGCCAGGTCCTGCCCGATGACGGGGTGACCTACTGCCATCTTCTGTTCGACCGGCACGAGGTGATCCTGGCCGAAGGTGCCCTGTCGGAAAGCTTTCACCCCGGCGACAGCGGGCTGGAGGGGCTGGACGACGACCAGCGGCTCGAGGTTCTGGCCCTGTTCCCGCTTGTTGCCCTGGAATCCCGCCGCGCGGTGTTCCCCATCGTCCGCACCGCCGAGGCGCGGGCGCTTTTGGCGCAGTAGGCGTCTCGGGCCGGAATCGCGCGTCGAATCACGCGCCCTTGCGGCCACCCGCCGCAGCCGGGTAATATGCCCAAGCAATTGGAAAGCCGGAGAGCAAGATGTCCTGGACGGACGAGCGTGTCGAGACGCTGAAGCGGATGTGGGGCGAAGGCCAATCCGCCAGCCAGATCGCCAAGGAACTGGGGGGCGTCACGCGCAATGCGGTGATCGGCAAGGTCCATCGTCTGGGCCTGTCGAACCGCGCGGGCGGCAAGGACGACGAGGATGAGGCGCTGCCAACCCCGGCGGCGGCTCCTGCGGCGACGGCTGCGCCACGGCCCGACCCGGCGCCGCGCCCGGACCCGGTCGCCGCCCGGCCCGAGGCTCCGCGTCCGACGCCCGCCGCCGCCGCGCCCAGCGCGCCTGCAACCAACGTGATGCCCCTGCCCCTGCGCAAGGCCATCGTGCCCGCCGGTCAGCCGCTGCCGCCGCAGCCCAGCCTGAACGAGATCAGCCCCGAAGCGCTGGCCTCGGTCCGCGAAGTGGAAAAGCGCGCGCGCAAGCTGACGCTGATGGAGCTGACCGAACGGACCTGCAAATGGCCGATCGGCGACCCGGCGACGGATGACTTCTGGTTCTGCGGCCTGCCGTCGATCCCCGGAAAGCCCTATTGCGAGGCCCATGTCGGCGTCGCGTTCCAGCCGATGAGCGCACGCCGCGACCGTCGCCGCTAGGCGCTGCATCTGATCAAGGGCCGGGGATCGCGTGATTTCCGGCCCGGATCTTTGACTCTCCAGCCCCCGCCGGCAGGCAAACGCGCCGCGCCCGCACCGGGCGGTCAGTTCCCTTTCAGGATCTCTTCCAGCGCCTTGCGGGCCTCGTCCTCCAGCGCCTTGGTCGCGGCATCGCCC
>JAKQLM010000288.1 GCA_029567145.1 Pseudomonadota bacterium | reverse complement strand
GGATACGCAGTCGGGCCGTGCTTTTGTGGCGCGGCAGGTCGCAGCGGTGGCGCTTGAAAACGGGTTGAATATCCGGATCGGGAAGATTGACGGATCGATCTATGGCGGCGCGGTGCTGCGCGATGTGCAGTTTCGCGACCCCAAGGGCACGTTTGCACGGTCGCCCGAAATCCGGCTCGACTGGCATCCATTCGCCTATCTGACGGGCGTCGTTGATGTCGATGCGTTGACCGCCCGCGAACTGAATGTGGCGCGGATGCCGGCGTTCAATGTCGTACCCGACCGGGGCTATCCGTTGCTGCCCGATCTCGATATCCGGATCGACCGGCTGCGGGTGGACCGCATTGTCTTTGCCAAGGCTATTACCGGCGAAGAACAGGTTGCGACATTTGACGGCAAGGCACGCATCGCCGACCGGCGTGCGGTGGTCGAGGCGACCGCAGGGTCGGAGCAGGGCGACAGACTGGCGCTCAAACTGGATGCCGTGCCCGACGATAACCGCTTTGATGTCGATCTGAAAATTGATGCCCCGGCCAAGGGTCTGGTTGCCGGATTGATGGGGCGTGAGGTGCCGGTGCAGGCCGCGCTGCAAGGGCGCGGAAGCTGGCAAAAATGGGATGGACGCCTGACCGCCAGCATGGGTGCAGAACAGGTGGCGGATGTGGCGTTGACTGCGCGGGACGGGACCTTCACGGCCAAGGGCGAAACCGCCCCGGCCAAGGTGATGGCGGACAGCCTGATCGTGCGCGGATTGTCGCCCGTTGCCCTGGTCGATCTGTCGGCGTCCTTCGACCAGCGCGTTGCGAATATCAAAGGCAGTGTGCGTTCGGCCTCCGCTGTGCTGGGTGCCAGCGGGCTTGTGGATTTGGGGCAGGGGGCCTTTGACGATCTGGCGCTGGATATCCAGCTACTGCGCCCGGGGATTATCGGCAGCAATGTCAGCGGCACCAATGTGCGGGGTAAAGCCCTGCTGAACGGGGCCTTTGCCGCGCCGACGGTGGCCTATTCGGCGACGGCGACACGGCTAGCCTTCGACCGGACGACCTTCGAAGATGTGCGCGTCACTGGCGAGGCGCAGGGCAGGGAAGACCGGTTCCTCATCCCGGTCAATG
>JAKQLM010000272.1 GCA_029567145.1 Pseudomonadota bacterium | reverse complement strand
AGATACGGGATTACTTACGAAAAGGAAGTACGCACGTTTTCGTAAGTGTATCACAGAGGCGCACATGACCCCGTCCCAGAATGCACAGTCCCTGTTCGACCAATGGCAGCGCGGCAATCTGATGGCCCCGGACTGCCCGTCGCGCCCCGTCTTGCAGCACCTGACCAGTCGCTGGGGGGTGCTGGTGATGATCGCGCTGGCCATCGGTCCGCACCGCTTTGCCGAACTGCGTCGCAGGGTGGGCGGGATCAGCGAAAGGATGCTGTCGCAGACGCTGCAAGAGTTGGAAGGCGACGGGTTCGTGCTGCGCACGGCACATCCAGTCGTGCCGCCGCATGTGGACTATGAGCTGACGCCGATGGGCCGCGAGGCGGCAGAACATGTGCTGGGCCTGACCCGCTGGATCGAGGATGCACTGCCCCGGATCATCGCGGGGCGCAAGGACGCGGCCTGATCCTTTCGGGCGGTTGTCAGATTGAGCGCCCCTTTCAGGGTCGCGAAGTCCGTTGTCTCGTCGTCGGGCTTCGCCTCCTCCTCGGGCATGGGGGCGCTTCGCCCCCCACGTCGATGGTTTCCTTGGAAACCATCTCCTTCCCCCCGAGGATATTTGGGGAAGAGAAAGCTGTGAGGGGAAGGTTCGGTTTTCGGTCTGCCTCTTGCATGGCTCGCGCCTTTGCGGCACCCCTTGGGGCATGGTGTATTCCCCTGCCTTCCTGAATGTCGAACAGTCGCTGACCGGGCGTCGCTGGGTCGGTCCCGATGCGGGGCAGGACCGGCTGGCCGAAGGCATGGCGCAAGGAACCCGGTTGCCCCTGGCCCTGTGCCGGATTCTGGTGGCGCGGGGGGTGGTGGCGGAAGATGCGCCGTCGTTCCTGACCCCGACCCTGCGCGACCTTTTGCCGGACCCAATGTCGCTTCGCGATATGGCGGCGGCGGCAGACAGGCTGTTGCGGGCAGTGCGCGGGCGCGAACGGATTGCGATCTTTGCCGATTACGATGTCGACGGCGGGTCTTCGGCCGCGCTTCTGATCACCTGGTTGCGGCATTTCGGGCTGGTGCCGACCTTGTACATCCCCGACCGGATTGATGA
>JAKQLM010000269.1 GCA_029567145.1 Pseudomonadota bacterium | reverse complement strand
CCAGCTCCAGCCCCCGCCCCAGTTGCGACCGGGGTCTGGGGACCCGAAATCGTGATTGCCGCCGACATCGGCTACAGCCCCTGTCAGGACCGGATCAACGACCCCTCCTGCCTGCGCGCCCTGGGATTGTCCGAGCAGGCCATCGCCTTTTCCTATGTCCTGAGCGAGGACTACTCCGGCTTTGGCCGGTCCGTGGAGTTTGCCGAGCTTGGCCCCATCGACCTGGCCGTGGCCGAATTCGTCGGCGCGTCAAACTGGTACGTGCCAGTGCTGGTGAACGGATCGCCCGACGTGCAGTTGCTTCAGCCCACGCTGGACCTGGCGCAGAGCTTCCGGGATGACACCAGCCGCGCGATGCTGGCGCGGTATCCCGGGGCCAGCTCTCGGGACATGATCGTGACGGCGCACCGGACCCTGCCGGACGGCACGCAGCGTTTCGTGCTGGTCGAGACGCTAAGCGACCAATGCCGGGCCTGCGACATCATCGGATCGGCGGTGACCTTTGTGGAAATCGGGCCCGCGACGGGTGGACGGCTGCAGTCGGTTCCCGTGGGGCTGCACATCACCGGCCCCGGGGCGCTGGACCAGATCGGCCCTCCGGACTATGGTAGGCGGCCCGACCTTCTGCAAAGCCGACTGAACAGCCTTGGCTATCCGGCGGGGGCGATGGACGGCTATCCAGGACCGGCCACGCGTGAGGCGCTGATGGCCTTTCAGGTCGAGGCCTGCCTGACCCCGACCGGCGAACCCGATCCCGCCACGGTCGTCGCTCTTGGCGCGGCAACCGGATTTACCGCCCCTTGCGTCGGGGCCTCGCTGCCCAGCGGGATCACCGCGAACACGCCCTTGCGCAGCGGCACTTATGTCGACGATCCGTCCCTGTGCCAGCTTGAAACCGTGCCCCCCGACCAGGTGTTCCAAAGCGAGATCACCATCAGCGACGGCGGCGGGGTCATGTGGGGCTATGAAGACGGCTGCGTCACGACCCGCACCGATATCCGCAACGGCGTGACCCTGTTCCGGGGCACCTGCTACGGCGGCAATGAAGAATTCACCGGCAACTGGACCTTCGACCTTCAGTCGAACGAAAGCTTTGTCTATGCCAGCGCGGACGGCATCACGCCGCCCCAGGCCTTTGCCCGCTGTGACGACGCCAGTCCGCTGGTCACCCGCACCGCCGCACCGGCCCCGACGGTCGACGACGCAGGCCTGAGGCTGAGCGATGGGGTCTATGTGACCGACCTGACCCTGTGCAACACGCTTTCGTCGGCCAACTCGCTCCGGGATGTCCGGGTCCTGTCCGAAGACGCGGTCGATCTTGGCATCGGAGAGTTCTGTCTCGCCGGCCAGCCCTCGGCGACCGGCGGCGCGCTGGACTACACCGCGCACTGCCCGTTCGCGGAAGACGATTACATTGCAAGCTGGACCTGGCGACCGATCAACGACAGCTCGTTCATCGAAGAGCGCGGCCTCTTCCCCGACAGCCCCGACCAGCCGTGGGGATTGGCGTTCTCCCGTTGCCCTGATCCGGGGAACACCAGGACCGCCGCCTCGGCCATTCTGGACAGCGCGGATCATTTCAACGTCTTTGAATCGATCATGGCGGGGGAATGCTCTGGCCAACAGGTCTGCAGCGTGACCGGGGTGGACGGAACCTACGCGCTGCGGGCGCTCTCGGCGTCGGACCTGTCCTCCGGCCAGGCGACGGCGCTGTTCCAGATGCTGTACGAACAGGGCGTGGCGCAGGGCATCCCCGTCACGCCCGCAGAAATCGCGCTGCGGGACTACGACCGCATCTTCATGCTTCGACGTGGCGAATGCACGACAGCCGACTGTGCAACCGCCGTGATGATCGTGCACGCCAGCGCAATCGGCAACGCACCGGGGGCAAGCGGGTATATGGGATTTACGCTTGAAATGCCCGCAGGCTGGGTTCCCTGACCGGCCCAGCGGCACGGTTGGACAGGGGACCCGCAGGCACAGACGATGGCCTGCGGCAGGTCCAGACAAGGGGCAATGTCAGGAAAGCCGACCTGAAAACGCGCGCTCGGTCCATCTTGCCGAACCCGCCCGCGGCCTTGGCGTCGCGCGCAGGATGGCGTCGTGGATTTGCGAACCGATGACACGGCGACGGTCCAGCGGTGCCGTCAAAACGGGCCGAGACCACTCGGAACTCGCGGGCACGAAGCTTTCGGGAAACTTGCAAGCCGCCGATGCTGGGCATGCCCGGGGTCACGGTTTGCTGTCGCCCCCTGTCCAGCCGACCAGCCAAGGCGATCCGTCCGGCCCACATGCCCCGTCAGTCCCGAACCTGCAGGCTGCGCCCGGGGACAGGAAATTTCCCGATCTCGCGATTAGGTCTTGCATACGTATGCGAAACACTTCACTTGTTGAACGATCAGAAAGAATGCTTTGCTTTCGCACGAGTCTGAAAGCGGCGCAGGTGGAGGGATAGGAATGTCGGAAAAGCCCATGAACCCAAAAGGCAGCGATCTGACGCCCGCCACCACTGGCCGGGTCATGCAGGTCGAACGCCACGACTACCCCGATCTCGCGCCTCAGAACGCCAAGCGGACGCAAGCCATGCGCGGGTTTGACGCGATCTACACCGATATTGTCGACTATATCGTCCGCTGCACCCACCTGATCTGGGACGAACGCGACATCGGCCTGATCTACAGCCACTACACCCACAACTGCGTGCTCTATGGCACCACCGGCACGCTTTACACGCGGGAAGAGGTCGTCCGCGACACGATCCAGCGCCTTGTCTCGTTCCCCGAACGCCGGGGCATGGCAACGCATGTGATCTGGAAGGGGAACGAGGATGACGGCTTCTATACCTCGCACCTTGTGACCGGCACCGGGCGGCACAGCCAGAACGGGCACCTCGGCCCGGCCACGGGCCGCATGTTCACCTCGCGCACTGTGGCCGACTGCATGATCTATGAAAACAAGATCTACCGCGAATGGGTCGTCGCCGACACCACCGCGATCCTGCAGCAACTGGGCGTGGATGTGCAGGGCTATGCCGAACGCATCGCCAAAGCCGCCTTCGACAAGGGCATGGTTTCGCTGGATATCGGCGAAAACCGCCACATGATCGGCCAGTACCCGCCCGAAGCGGAACCCGACCTCAGCCTCGCCTCCACCGACCTTGAACGCCACACGCTCCGCTGGCTGCACGACGTCTTCAACCGCAAGATGCTGGGGACCATCGCCAAAGTCTATGCCCCCACGGCCCAATACCACGGCCCGCTGATGGCCGAACTTTACGGCCATGCCGCGATCATCCACCAGACGCTTGGCCTGATCGGCAGCATCCCTGATGCGGCCTTCACCGTGCACCACATCTGCTCTACCCCGTGCGAAGAGGGGGGCGAAAAGGTCGCCGTCCGCTGGATCATGGAAGGCCACCACATGGGCTATGGCATCCTGAACCACCTTGGCGCACCCACCGGCAAGCGGGTGCAGGTCATGGGCATCACGCACTTTCACTACAAGAATGGCAAGATCGTCGATGAATGGCGCGTCTATGACGAAGCCTCGGCCCTGGTCCAGGTCAAGCTGGCGCAGATGGCCGACGTGAAGGCCGCCAGCCTGACGCCCGACGCCTGACGCCCGATCCTGCCCCCCGACCACACGGCCCGCCCCCCCCTCCGGCGGGCCGTGTTCATTCCGGCCAGTCCACCGCGCCGCACATAGTGTTTGCAATCGTATGCAAAGCATGTTTAGAATTCACGACCGAGCATGCGGCCATGGGTCATTTGCTGCGCCGACAGGTCAACGGGCGACGATTTCGCCATGAGAGGGGAAGACACGACGATGAAGATCACCAGAACCTTCGCGGCGGGTGCCGTCAGCCTGGCCGCGCTCTTGGCCGGGGGCGCTGCCCTTGCCGACTGCGGCATCCAGGGCGCGGGCTCGGTCCGCATCCTGTCGAACGACTTCGAGGCGCTGCGCATCATCAACGACGTGGCCCTGTCCTGCGCCACGGCGGACGTGACCGTCACTGCCAACGCGACGGCGGAACACAAGAACATCCAGGGCCCCGCCCTGACCGTGACCCCGGCGGAATACACCGTCGCCTTGGTCGCCAACAACTCGATCGTGCCGCTCTTGAACGACGGCCTGATCCGCCCGCTGGACGATCTGGTGGCGAAATACGGCGCGTCGCTGCAGCCGAACCAACTGATCAAGATCGACGGCAAGATCATGGCCATCGCCTTCATGGGCAACGGCCAGCACATGTTCTACCGCAAGGACATTCTGGAAAAGGCCGGCGTCGCCGTCCCGACCAGCACCGAAGAGGTCCTCGCCGCCGCGCAGGCTATCAAGGACGCGGGCCTGATGGACTACCCGCTTGCCGCATCGAACAAGCCGGGCTGGGATCTCGCGGCCGAATTCGTGAACCTGTATCTCGGCACGGGCGATGAATTCTTCGCCCCCGGATCGGCCGAACTGGCCATCGACAACGACAACGGCCGCAAGGTTCTGGAAACCATGCGCGCGATGACCGGCTTCATGAACCCCGACTACCTGACCTACGACGCGAACGAGCTGAACAAGCTTTGGGATGCAGGCAGCGTTGCGATCATGAACCAGTGGGGCTCGCTTGCGGGTGCCGCGACCGACCCGGCCAAGGCCAACCCCGAGATTGCCGCCGCCACCGGCTTTGCCGCAGCCCCGACCATCGGCGGCGGCACCATTCCGGGAGCGGCGCTGTGGTGGGATGGCTTCACCATCGCCGCCAACATCTCGGACGCCGATGCCGAGGCGTCGTTCCAGGCGATGATCAAGGGCATCAGCCCCGAAACCGTCGCCGCAAACCCCGGTGTCGCCACCTGGCTGGTTGCAGGCTATGAACCCGGCCCGACCGCGGTCGGCGTGATCGGCAATGCCACGGGCGGTGCGCGCGCCTATCCGATGCAACCCTACATGGGCCTGCTGCACACCGCTCTGTCCGCCGAACTGGCCGATTTCATCGCCGGCAAGGAAGATGCCGACCAGGCCCTTGCCGATGTGAAGGCCGCCTACGATGCCGCCGCCAAAGAGGCCGGCTTCCTGAACTGACGACGCCCACCCGCGTCTTGGTCCGGCCGCAGTCCTCCCCGCGGCCGGGCTCCTTATTCCCTTGCGCACCGCCGCGATTGCCCCACAACGGGGCAGCACCTGGCCCCTGACCCGGATTGCCCCGATGCCGCATCGCACCTTCCTTGTCTTCATCTTGCCCTCGATCCTGGCGATGGTCCTGTTCATCACCCTGCCGATCCTGTCGGTCGTGGTGCAGTCGCTGTTCGTCCAGCACGAGGCGGTGCTGATCACGGTGGAAAACTGCGGCCCGTTTGGCTGCGAAACCCAGACCCGCGTCGATACCGAAGCGATGCAGAAGCTGCGCGAAGATCAGCCGCTGGGCCAGTTCGCCGGGCTGGCCAACTATCTGAACCGCAACCACCTGGCCTTTGACGAAATCGGCGCGATCCTGGCGGACAATCAGGGCCTTGCCGACATCGCCGCGCGCATCTTCAACCTGCCGCTGTACAAGGCGCTGTCCTTCACGCTGGTGTTCTGCTTTCTGGTCACGCCGCTGGCCATGGCCCTGGGCTTCGCCATTGCCCTTGCGGTGAACACCCTGCCCGGCTTTCTGAAGGGGCCGGTGATCTTTGTGTCGATCCTGCCGATGATCATCACGCCGCTGATCGGGTCGTTGATCCTGTCCTGGATGTTCAACCCATCCGGCATCCTGGGGGCGTCCTTGCAAAGCCTGACCGGCGACCCCACCCTGTCCTTGCGCGCCTCGCCGATGCTGACCTGGATCGTGCTGCTTTTGTATGGCGTCTGGACCAACGGGCCGTTTTCCTTTGTCGTGTTCTACGCGGGCCTGCAGACCGTCCCGCAAGACACCGTGGAAAGCGCCAAGATCGACGGCGCTACCCGGTGGGAGGTGATCCGCTACGTCATCATCCCGCATCTGGCCCCGCTTGCCACCTTCGTGGCCCTTGTGCAGCTGATGGACAACTTCCGCGTCTTTGAACCCATCGTCGGCTTCTCGGCCGAGGCGAACGCCACCTCGCTGTCGTGGCTGGTGTTCAACGACCTTGTCGGCCAGGACTCGCAGCTTTTCGGCTCTGCCGCGGCGACGTCTGTCATCACCATCGTCGGCGTCCTGATCCTGCTTGCCCCCGTCCTTCGCCGCACCTGGGCCGAGTTCAACCGGAAGGCCGTCTGACATGTCCGTCGCCACCCGCCGCCCCACGGCACTCAATGCCCTGATCCTGGCCTTTCTGGCGATCTGGATCATCGCCGCCGCCTTCCCCTTTGCCTGGACCGTCTGGGGCAGCTTCAAGGTCGAGGCTGACTTCTTCTCGCGGCAGTCCTGGCTTAGTGCGATCGAAGGCACCCGGACCCAAGCCCAGACCGGGTCAGCCTTCACGCTGGCGGGCTACGAAGGCGCCTGGGTGAAAAACGAATTCTGGAAGGCCGCGATCAACACTCTGATCGTCACCGTCTCTGTCACTGTCATCTCGCTGTCCATCGGCACGCTGGGGGGGTACGCCCTTGCCCGGTCCGGCTATCGCTACGCCTTCTGGATCCTGATCGCCGCCCTGATCTTCCGCGCGATGCCGCATATCACGCTGGTCTCGGGCTACATGCTGCCGTTCTTCCAGTTGAACATCTGGGGCGTCTTGCCCACGACGATCATCGTCCTTGTGGCGATCAACCAGCCCTTCACCCTGTGGATGCTGCACAGCTTCTTCCTGTCGATCCCCAAGGACCTGGACGAAAGCGCCATGGTCGACGGCTGCACCCGGTTTCAGGCCTTCCGGATGGTGATCATCCCCGTGATGTGGCCCGGCGTGATCACCACCGGCCTCTTTTCTTTCCTCCTTGCCTACAACGACTTTGCGGTGACCTCGATGCTGCTGTCTCAGGACAATCAGACGATGGTCCCGAAGATCGCCAGCTTCCTCGGCTCGATCCAGAACGAGGGCAACGTGATGTTCGCCGTCGCCGCCGTCGTCTCGGCCACCGTGCCGCTGTTCATCCTCGTCCTCTTCTTCCAGCGCCAGATCGTCTCGGGTCTGACCGCTGGCGCCGTGAAAGGGTAACCCATGGCCCAGATCCGCCTGCAAAACGTCTCCAAACGCTGGGGCTCCTACGTCGGCGTCGACAACTTCAACCTCGACATCGCCGATGCCGAGTTTCTCGTCCTCCTCGGCCCTTCCGGCTGCGGCAAGACCACCACCATGCGGATGATCGCGGGCCTCGAAGACGTGACCGAAGGCGAAATCTGGATCGGCGACCGCATGGTCAACACGCTGGAGCCAAAGGACCGCGACATCTCGATGGTGTTCCAGTCCTACGGCCTTTACCCCAACCTCACGGTCTACGAAAACATCCGCTTCCCCCTTAAAGTCCGCCGCATCCCGCAGGCCGAACACCACGCCCGCGTGATGAAAGCGGCCGAGATGGTGGAACTCGGCCCCTTCCTCGACCGCCGCCCCGCCGCCCTGTCCGGCGGCCAGCGCCAGCGCGTCGCCCTGGCCCGCGCGATCGTCCGTGCACCCAATGCCTTCCTGATGGACGAGCCCCTCTCCAACCTCGACGCCAAGCTGCGGGTCAGCACCCGCGCGCAGATCAAGCACCTGCACCACACGCTCCGCCGCACCACGATCTACGTCACCCACGACCAGATCGAGGCGATGACGCTTGCCGACCGCGTCGTCGTCATGTCCCACGGCATCGTCCAGCAGCTTGGCACCCCGACCGAGATCTACGACCGCCCCGCCAACACCTTCGTCGCCTCCTTCATCGGCTCCCCCGCCATGAACCTGATCGCCGGTGACATCCAGGACGGCACCTTCCGCGCGACCGGCATCTCCGTCCCCGCCCAAGGCCAGGGCCCCGTCACCCTGGGCTTCCGCGCCGAAGACGTCCGCGTGTCACCAGAACCCGCCCAACTCACCGCCCCCGTCTACTCGATGGAGCTTCTCGGCGACGCCACTCTCGTCTCGATCCGCATCGGCGACGCCCTCGTCTCCGTCCGCGCCCACAAGGATTTCCGCATCGCCATCGGCGCGCCCCTTCACGTCGCCATCCCCACCGACAAGACCCACCTCTTCGACGCCAAGACCGGCCGGCGCCTATGACGGGCTTGCCCGCCGCCCCCAACTCGCCCAAGACTGGCCCCGCAAGGCAGAGGCGCACATGGCTGACAAGGTAACCTCACTCGAAGTCGCGGCCCTCGCAGGCGTCAGCCAGTCCGCCGTCAGCCGGGTCTTCACCCCCGGCTCCTCGGTCTCGCAAAAGACCGCCGAAAAGGTCCGCGCCGCCGCGGCCCAACTGGGCTACCGCCCGAACGTCCTTGCCCGCGCGATGAAGTCCGGCAAAAGTCGCATCATCGGCCTCGTCGTCGCCTATCTTGAAAACTACTTCTACCCCGAGATGGTCGAACGCCTGTCGGTCGAACTGCAAAAGGTCGGCTACCATGTCCTGATCTTCCTTGCCCCCGTCAACGTCGACAATGTCGACAAGGTGGTCAGCGAGATCATGGATTATCAGGTCGACGGCATCGTCCTTGCCTCGGTCTCGCTGTCGTCCGAACTGGCCAAGCGCTGCCAGTCCACCGGCCTGCCCGTCGTCCTGTTCAACCGGGGCCATGCCGACAAGAACCTCTGCTCGGTCACCTCCGACAACTATGCCGGGGGCAAGGCGCTGGCCGATTACCTGTGCTCGCTGGGGCACGAACGCATCGCCTATATCGCCGGGTTCTCGGGTGCCACCACCCAGATCGACCGCGAGGCCGGGTTCCGCGCAGGTCTCGCCGAAGCAGGGAAAGAGCTTTACGCCCGCGCCGACGGCAATTTTGACTACCGCACCGCCCAGGCTGCCGCGCGCGAGATTTTCGCCACCTCGCGCCGCCCCGATGCCGTCTTTGTCGCCAACGATCACATGGCGTTTGCGGTCATGGACGTCCTGCGGTTCGAGCTTGGGTTGCGGGTGCCCGAGGATGTCTCGGTTGTCGGCTTCGACGATGTGCCCCCCGCCGCCTGGCCCGCCTACAACCTGACCAGCTTCCGCCAGCGCGTCGAACAGATGGTCGCGGAAACCGTCGCCATGCTGCTGGCCCGGATCGACGGGGACGAATCCGGCTCGCCCCATTTGGTCCTTGGCGGCGAATTGATCATTCGCGGCTCCACCCGGCGCTACGGGGATGCCCGATGAAAAAGCCTTTCACTGAAAATGACTTTCGCGCCCGGCTTGCAGCATTGGGCCTGACCCTTGACGACAAGGCCTTCGCCGCCGCCTGGGCCGGGGCGCAGCACCTGCGGGCCGAGGTGGCCAAGGTCGAAGCCTATCTGAAATGACCGATCCCGCCGACCTGTCGCTGACTGAGGCCGCCATCGCGCTCCGCGCCGGAACCCTTACCTCCCGCGCGCTGACCAGTGCCGTCCTGGCCCGCATCGCCGCCCGCAACCCCCGGCTGGCCGCCTTCACCCACATCGCGGCCGACGCTCTCGCCCAGGCCGACCGCGCCGACTCGATGCTGCACGGCGATGCCCCCGGCCCCTTGTGCGGAATCCCCGTCGCGGTGAAGGATCTGATCGACGTCGCGGGCCAACCTGCGACGTGCGGCTCTCGCGTCCTCGCTGACCGCATCGCCGATGCTGACGCTGCCGCCATCGCCCGCCTGCGCGCGCAAGGGGCCGTCCTGATCGGCAAGGTCGCGACCTATGAATTCGCCATGGTCGGCCCGGACCTGACCCTGCCCGACCCGCCCGCCCGCAACCCCTGGAATCCCGCCCACATCACCGGCGGTTCCTCCTCTGGCTCGGCCTCTGCCGTCGCGGGTGGCCTTGTGCGCCTTGCCATCGGCACCGATACCGGCGGCTCGATCCGCTCCCCCGCCGCCTATACCGGCTGCGTCGGACTGAAACCGACCTACGACCGGGTGTCGCGCGCCGGGGCCTTCCCGCTCTCCCCCGGCCTTGACCACACCGGCCCCCTCGCCATCACTGTCGAGGAAGCCGCCCTCGCCCTCGACGCGATGACCGTCGGCGACTGGCGCCCCGCCTCCGCCCGCATCGGCCAGCCCGTCACCGGCCTGAAAATCGCTTACGCCCGCGACTGGTTCGCCGACGATCCGCAGGCCACCCCCGCCCTGATCCGCGCGCTGGACGAGGCCGCCTCGACCCTCTCCCTCCTCGGCGCGCGGATCACGCTGGTGACGCTGCCGCCCTACGCCCCCTATGAGGCCGCCGCTTCGGTGATCCTCCACGCCGAGGCGCTGGACGAACACCGCGCCCTGATCCGCGACCATTCCGGGGACTACGGCCGCCCCACCCTGCAATGCCTGGCCTTCGGGGCGGCGCTGGATGCGGACGACGTG
>JAKQLM010000262.1 GCA_029567145.1 Pseudomonadota bacterium | reverse complement strand
TGCGCAGGATTTCGGCGGCCTGGTTGACCTCGGCCCGCTGTTCGGTCGAGGGCAGGTTCAGCGGCTTGGCCTTTTGCGGCAACTGCACGACATCGCCGGGCAGGCGCGTCAGTTCGCGGCCGGTCGGCCTGGGGTCGGCGGCGGCGACTTCGGCTGCGGCGGCCCCTGCGGCGGCGGCGGCACTGGTGGGCGGTTTGGCGCTGGCTGTGACCATTTTCAACATCGATGCGCGCGAGAACGGGTCGACACCGGCCTGGCGCAACTGGCGCACGGCGTCAAAATCGGAACTGATGGTGAAGCCCTGCTTCTGGGCGACAAGGCGGGCACGCCGCAACTGGCGGCTGGTCAGCCCTTCGCCTGCGATTGCGGCAAGGGCGGCTTCGGTCTCTTCCTCGGTTTCGGGTGCTGCGGCGGCGGCGACCGGGTCCCGCGGAACCCGCAGGACGGTTGCCGCGGGGCCGGACGCGGGCGGGCGGCTGTCGGTCGGCGGGACCGGGTCGCCGGATGAAGAGGCGGCCGGGGAAGGGGCGTCCGGTTGTGGGCGGCGAAAGTCCATCGCGCCAAAGCCGTCGTCCTGGGTGTCAAACATCCCCGCGCCGCCCGACTGCGGGGCGGGGGCCGGGCGGTCGACCGGGGCGATGTTGTAGCGGATGGCCTTAGGCGGAGTAGTCATAAAGTCGCTTCGCCTCTTCCAAGGTGTCGAACTGGTAGAGCTGGCCATTCATCAGCACCGCCGCCGACCGGCAGAATTTCTGCAAGGTCTGCGCCTGGTGCGAGACGATGATGACCGTGGCGTTCTTCAGCCGTTCCTGCAGGATGTTGCCGGCCTTGCGGTTGAATTCGGCATCGCTTGTCGCGGGCATGCCTTCGTCGATCAGGTAGATGTCGAACTCGATCGACAACAAAAGCGAAAAGGAGAACCGTGATTTCATCCCCGAGGAATAGGTCTGCACCGGCATGTCGAAATACTCTTCCAGCCCGCAGACCCAGCGGCAGAAACTTTCGACATAATCGGGGTTCAGCCCGTAAAGCCGGGCGATGTAGCGGCAGTTTTCCTTGGCCGAATGCTTGCCGTTCACGCCGCCCATGAAGCCCAGCGGAAACGACACGCGCGAGGTCTTGCGGATCGTGCCTTCATCGGGCTTTTCCAGGCCCGCCATCATGTTGATGATCGTGGTCTTGCCCGCGCCGTTCGGGGCCAGGATGCCAAGGGAATTGCCCAGCTCCACGCGAAAGCTGGCCCGGTCAAGAATCACCTTGCGCTGGGTTCCGGTCCAGAAGGATTTCGAGACGGTGTCGAATTCGATCATCGTGGCCTCGGCCCTTGAGCGAAGGGCGGTTCCCAAGTTGTTTACGTGCCCAGCGTTAACATCTGGTTTGTGGCATTAGAAGGGCTTGGCCCCGCTGTGGGCAGGCCCCCGCCGGGCCGATCACGCGGAGTTGCGCCCGGGTCTGCGCCGGGACTGCCCATCCGACCCGTCACCGGTCCTGTCGCCGGTCCCGTCACTGGTCCCGGCGCCCGACCCTGTGCCGCGCCACAACAGCAGCGCCAGCGGACCGGCGAACAGACTGACCGCTAACCCCAGCCGCGCGGCCTCTTGCATGGCGCCGCCGGGCAGGGCGCTGTCCAGCGCGATGACCGGGACGGTGAACCCCATCGACAGGATCGCGATGACGGCCAGGATGTCGCGCAGACTGACGCCCGGAGGCAACCGGAGGCCCAGAAAGGCCGCACCGCCAAGGCCGATGAGGATCATTCCCAGCGGGCGACCGAACCACAGGCTTGCCAGCGTGGTCAGCGTGGTCGGGGCAAAGGCGGCAAGGTCGACCCCGCCGCGCGTCAGGCCGAACAGGACCAGGATGACGGTCAGCGGCCAGGCCAGCGCCTGCGCCAGCCGGTTCAGGGGGTCGTGCAAAAGCTCTTCGACCTCGGCGAACAGGCCGAAGCTGCGGTCGGCATGGGCGATGGCGGGCACCACCGGCAAAAGCCCCAGCGCGCCGGGCAGCCCCGAGGCCGCGACCCCGACCCAGGACAGGAGCCCGGCCAGCACATAGGGCCAAAGCGCCAGCCGGGCGCGGCGGTCCCGCTCGGGGGCATCTGCGGCGGGCGCGCGGCCGAAGACGCGCCACACGACCAGCGCGGCCAGCGCGGGCAGCACAAGCCAGGCCGGGCGGATCAGCCCAAGGGGCTGGGTCAGCCCCAGGATCAGCAGCGCAAGGATGTCGGTCGCAATCGCGATCAAAAGCAGCAGATGCAGCGCCGGATGGCCGGGACCAAGCACCCGGCGGCCGATCAGAAAGCCCAGCACCACGTCCGAGCCAAGCGGCACCTGCCAGCCGGTCGCGAACCCGGCCTCGTCCGCGGTGACGATCAGGCTGGCGGTCAGGACCCAGGCCACCCCCGCCCCGATCAGGCCGCCCAGCGTCAGTCCCAGGGGCAACAGCGCCTGGCGTCCGCGCAGGGCGCCGCGGTCAAGCACCAGCGCCTCCCACAGCTCTTTTCCGACGAAGAACAGGAACAGCGCCATCAGCGCCTCGGTCACCAGCGATTGCGGCGTCACGCTGACCGGCAGGCGGGCGATCCAGGAGGGCAGGTCAAGGTCAAGCAGTCGCCATTCGATCACGTCGTAGTAGCTGGCAGGGGCCAGGTTGACCCAGAGCGTGGCCAGCACGGCCCCCCCCAGAAGCGCGCGGGCAAAGCGGGTGACAAAGGACGAGACGCGATACATGCGGGGTGCAATCGTGACGGAGGGCGGTCGAACCCATTAGACGCGAAATCGCAGCTGCCGCAATGGGGGGGCGTGGCTTTGAGCCGGGTGCCGTCCTTCGGGCCATCGAGGCCCGAGAGGACGGCGCTGCCGGGGACCGGCCTGACGCGGTGCGCGGGGGGAGGGGTCGGAGCCTCCGGCGGGGATACCGGCGGGGATATTTGAGCCAATGTGAAAGCCAAGGGTCTTGCCGGGGGTGGGGCGGGGTGGCCACTTTGGCGCAATGGGGGTGGCAATGGGTGTGATCGAGGACATTCGCGGCTGTCGGCTTTGCGCGGCGCGGTTCGCGGCGACGGCGACGGCGCATGTCCCGCGTCCGGTGGTCTGGTTCCGGCCGGGGGCGCGGCTGCTGATTGCCGGGCAGGCCCCTGGCGCGCGGGTGCAGGCAAGCGGGCGCCCGTTCACCGACCGATCGGGCGACCGGCTGCGCGACTGGACCGGACTTTCGCCGGCAGAGTTCTATGATCTGGCGCGGGTGGCGGTGGTGCCGATGGCGTTCTGCTTTCCGGGCTATGATGCAAGGGGCGCGGACCTGCCACCGCCTGCGGTCTGCGCCGCGACCTGGCGGCGGTCGGCCCTGGAGGCGCTGGGAGAGGTGCGCCTGACGGTGCTGGTCGGGGGCGCGGCGATCCGCTGGCATCTGGCGCAGTCAAGCGTCACCGGGGCCGTGGCGGAATGGCGCGGCTTTGCGGCGCGGGGGGTCATCCCCTTGCCGCATCCGTCGTGGCGGACTACGGGGTGGCAAAGGCGCAATCCGTGGTTCGAGGCGGAGGTTCTGCCAGAGCTGCGCGCGCGGGTGCGGAAGGTGATGGATGACTGACCTGGTGACACTTCTGGATGCAGCCCATGCGGCCGTCTCGGCCGATCCCGAGAACGAGGCCCTGCGCTTGCGGTTCTTTGAACGGCTGGCCGATGGCGAGATGATCGTTCTGCTGGAGCGCGAAGCGGTGGGCGACCGGCTGGAGCCGCGCGTGTTCGCGCTGGAGGACGGGCCGGTGGTGCTGGTCTTTGACCGCGAGGAACGGCTGGCGGCGTTCACCGGCGGGATCGCGCCCTATGCCGCCTTGCCGGGGCGGGTGGTCGCGGGGCTGCTGCGCGGGCAGGGGATCGGGCTGGGGGTGAACCTTGGAGTCGCGCCGTCGTCGATGCTGCTGCCGCCCGAAGCGCTGGACTGGCTGGCCGAGACGCTGGACGGCGGGCCGGACGAGGCCGAGGCGGTGCCCGAGTCCTTTGCCGCGCCGCGCGTGCCAGAGGCGGTGATCGCAGGGCTGGACGCGAAACTGGCGCGGGCGGGCGGGCTGGCGGTGGCGGCGGTGCTGGCGGCGGTGGTCTACCAAGGCGGGCGGCGCGGGCATCTTCTGGCGGTGCTGGATGCGGTGGACGGCGCGGAAGCTGCCCTGGCGCAGGCGATGCGCGAGGCGCTGGTCTTCTCGGGGATCGAGGCGGGGGAACTGGACGTGGTGTTCCTTGACTCGGCCGATCCGGTGGCCGGGGCGATGGGCCGGGTGGGCCTGCGGTTCGACCTGCCGGTGGCCGAGGCGCCGGTTGCGCCCGCCGCGCCGGGGATGGATCCGGAGCGCCCGCCGAAGCTGCGGTAAAGAGCCTCCGGCGGGGATATTTGGGCCAGAATGAAAGCGGATGAATGGGGTATAATAATACCCTCATTGTAAGATGTTGTTTTTGCTATACTAAATGTAGGATCGGCGCCTTGACGCGCGCGGCCGGTTCGGCGATAAGCCGCCATCCGAATTGCCGGGGGCGTGTTGCCCCCTTCTTCCTTGGGAAAAACGATGAAAACCTTCACCGCTACTCCGGCGGACATCGACAAGAAGTGGATCCTGATCGACGCCGAGGGCGTTGTTCTGGGTCGTCTTGCCACGATCGTCGCCAACATCCTGCGCGGCAAGAACAAGCCGACCTTCACGCCCCACATGGACATGGGGGACAACGTCATCGTGATCAACGCCGACAAGATCCAGATGACCGGCAAGAAGCGTGACGACAAGGTCTATTACTGGCACACCGGCCACCCGGGCGGCATCAAGCAGCGCACCGCGCGGCAGGTGCTGGAAGGCAAGCACCCGGAACGTGTGGTCGAAAAGGCCGTCGAACGCATGATCACCCGCAACCGTCTGGGCCGCCAGCAGATGACCAACCTGCGCGTCTACGCCGGGGCGGAGCATCCGCATGAAGCACAGCAGCCCACCGTTCTGGACGTCAAGGTCCTGAACCCGAAGAACACCCGGAGCGCGTGATCATGGCCGATATCAAATCTCTTGACGACCTGAAGTCGGCTGTCGGTTCGGCACCTGCCGCTGTCGAAGCCGCCCCCCGCGTTCCCGTCCGTGACAAGCTGGGCCGCTCTTACGCGACCGGCAAGCGCAAGGATGCGGTCGCCCGCGTCTGGGTCAAGCCCGGTTCGGGCAAGGTCGTGGTCAACGGCAAGGACATCAACGCCTACTTCGCGCGTCCCGTGCTGCAGATGATCCTGAAGCAGCCGTTCACCGTGGCGAATGTGGAAGGCCAGTTCGACGTCTTCGCGACCGTCGCCGGTGGCGGGCTTTCGGGCCAGGCTGGCGCGGTGAAGCACGGGATTTCCAAGGCGCTGCAGCTTTATGAACCCACGCTGCGCCCGGCGCTGAAGGCCGCTGGCTTCCTGACCCGCGACAGCCGCGTCGTGGAACGCAAGAAGTACGGCAAGCCGAAGGCGCGCAAGTCGTTCCAGTTCTCCAAGCGCTGATCGCGACGAACGGTTTCGAAAGGCCCGCCCGATTGGCGGGCCTTTTTCATGTCTGTCGCCAGGTGCCCCGCGATGTCCACTTCTTCCAGTTACCGCCCCGAAATCGACGGCCTCCGGGCGCTTGCGGTCCTGGCGATCCTTCTGCACCACGCCGGAGTGGCCTGGCTGCCGGGTGGCTACCTTGGGGTCGATGTCTTTTTCGTCATCAGCGGCTTTGTCATCACCCGGCTGGCGGTGGCCGAGCTTGCCGACGGCAGGTTCAGCCCGCGCCAATTCTGGCGGCGGCGCGTGCGGCGGATCGTGCCGGCGCTGGCGGCGCTGCTGGCGGTCGCTTTGCCCGCAGCCTGGGGGCTGATGTCGCCCGACCAGTTCGACACCTTTGTCCGGTCCTTCCTGGGGGCGGCCTTCCTGGTGCCCAACATCGTGCAATGGACGCAGAACGGCTATTTCGAAGCCGCTGCCAGCACGCAGCCGCTGCTGCATCTGTGGAGCCTGGGCGTCGAAGAGCAGTTCTACCTTCTGTTCCCGCTGCTGGTGCCGGTCCTGTGGCGCGGGGGCGAACGGCGGTTGCGCCGCGGCCTGTGGACCCTGGTCGTGATCAGCCTGGTGGTGGCCGCGACGCTGGTGGTCACGGCCCCTGCGGCGGGGTTCTACCTTCTGCCCTCGCGCATCTGGGAACTGGCGATCGGGGCGCTGGCGGCGCTGGCGCACTGGCGGCCGGGCGTGCGGGCGGCGCAGCTTTGGGCGGGCGCGGGGCTGGTCCTGATCCTGGTGCCGATGGCGCTTTACGGCCCGAAAAGCCCGGGGCCGGCGACGCTGCCGCCGATCCTGGGCGCGGCGCTCTGCCTGATGGCCGCCGGTCCGCAGACCTGGGTCGGACGCGGGCTGGCGCTGGGGCCGGTGGTCTGGCTGGGCAAGGTCAGCTACGGCACATACCTCTGGCACTGGCCGCTTCTTGCCTTCACCCGCATCCATCTGGCCGACGAGCCGTCGCTGGCCGTGAAACTGGGGCTGATGCTGGTGGCGGTGGCCCTGGGGGCCGCAAGCTGGCGCTGGATCGAAGCGCCGATCCGGCGCAGCGCGGACCCGGTCCTGCCGCGCGCCGGGGTCGGCACGGCGGCGGCCACGCTGGCGGCTTTGGCGGGCGCGCTTGGGCTGGCCTGGGGGCTGGATGCACAGGGCCTGCGCAAGTTGACTTGGCCCGGCATGACGCCCGAGGCGCTGGAGGCCGACTTTGCTGACTATCAGCATCTGCGGCGGGCGGGCGAATGCCACATGACCGACGAGACGTTCGAGCCCACACCATTCCTGGCCGCCTGGGACTGCCCGGCCACCGATTACGAGGGTAGTAAGGGCTGGCCGGTCGCGCTGTATGGCGACAGCCATGCCGCGGGATTCGCCATGGTCCTGCGACTGGCCGGGCGCAACCCGATGCAGATGAGCGCCTGGGCCTGTTCCGTCGTGCCGTCCCGGATGCGGCCCGACTGTCGCGCGCTGGCCGAAAAGCTGCGGGATGCGGCGCGGGCCGACGGCATCCGGACGGTGATGCTGGTCAACCAGTGGCAACCCAGCGAGATCACGCCCCAGACCCAGGTCGAGATGGAACTGTGGTGGGGCGAGGCGTTTGACCGGATCATCCTGGTCACACCGCTGCCGCATGTCCCCAAACTGCAGGAACGCTGGTTGCGCTGGCCGGTCGACCGGGTCGCCGCCGAGCAGCCAGACTTTTCCACGGTCGAGGCCTTTGCCAGGGCGCGCACGCGGATCGCGGGCTCTGAAGTGGTGCTGATCGACGCGGCGGCACTGTTCTGCGGCGACCGGCCCGGGTGCAGCGTCCATGATGGTGCGCCGCTGATGCGCGATGAAAGCCCGCATCTGACCGTGGCGGGGGCGATGCAGATGGCGCGTCGCCTGCAGGACAGCGGCCTTCTGGACCGCCTCCTGCCGTAAAAAAGCGGGCCGGGAAAACCCGGCCCAGTCAGGGGTAAGCGTGCGAACGCTTGGGGGAACCTGTGATCACTGGTGCCAGAACGGCTTGGCCGCTTCGGTCCGCGCCTCGTCCGCAGACAGGCCGATGTCGCGCAGGATGTGGTGATCCAGACGTGCCAGAATCCGGCGATCGCGGCGACGGGTCAGCGCGTCAGTGACCGCAAGGGTCAGGCGCGACACCAGGCTGGGCCGGGCACGGAAGGGCAGGGTCGTGATCTCGCTGCGGGTCATCGCAGCCTCCTTTGATTTGTATTGATACAAAGAACGGTTTATCGTAGGCACAATGTATCAATACCGTGCAATGAGTCGCCAGAGGATTATTGTGACTGATACAAGTTGGGCGCCCGATCTGAGTCAATTTCCCGGACCCAAGTATCTGGGCCTGTCGCGCGCCCTTCGGGAGGCGATCCGCGGCGGGGAATTACCGGCGAATTCTCAATTGCCTACCGTGCGGGACCTGGCCTGGCGGTTACAATTGACTCCCGGCACGGTGGCGCGGGCGTACCAGCTTGCGACGCAAGAGGGGCTCTTGGCCGCGACGGTGGGGCGCGGGACCTTTGTTGCGGCACAATCGCCGCGTCTGGGTCCGACGCAGGCATTGTATACCGAACGGGTGACCGGGGGGGCGACCGGCCTTGTCGATCTGCGCCCGCCGCAGGTGCCCGAGGTGGGTCAGGCCCAGGCGTTCCGCGCAGGCCTGCTTGCGATGGCGGCCGCGACGGGGCAGGGCTGGCTTGACTACACCAGCCAGCTGGGCGAGGCGGCCTTGCGGGCCGAGATCGTGACCTGGATGGGTGACCGCATCCTGGGCCCGATCGCGCCCGATGATGTGGCGCTGACCCATGGCGGGCAGAACGCGATCAGCCTGATCTTCGACTGCTGCCTGCGCGGTGATCGCCCCGTGGTGCTGATCGAGGACCTGGCCTATCCCGGCTTTCGCTACGCCGCCCGCGCCGCACGGGCCGAGGTGGTGCCGGTCGAGATCGACGAACACGGCATCGTCCCCGCCGCGCTCGAGGCCGCTTGCCGCCGCCACGGCGCGCAGGTCCTGTGCCTGACGACCGAGGCGCAGAACCCGACCACAGGCCGGATGCCGGTCAAGCGGCGGCAAGAGATTGCCGACATCGCGCGCACCTATGACCTGCAGGTGCTGGAGGATGACTGCTATTCGGTGGCCGAAAGCGACATTCCCAGCCTGCGGGCGCTGGCGCCGGAACGGGTCTGGCTGGTCGGCTCGGTGTCCAAGACCATCTCGGCGGCGCTGCGGTTCGGCTATGTGATCTGCCCGGCGGGGATGGGCGAGGCGGGGCGGCTGACCGCGCAGCACGGCTTTTTTGCCCTGTCGCGCCCGGTCGCGGACCTGATGCTGCATCTCTTCCGCTCGGGCGCTGCGGTCGATATCCGGCAGCAGGTGCAGGCCGAGTTTTCCGAACGTCTGCAGATGCTGGTCAATCACCTTGGGGCCTTTGATCTGGGCTGGCAGCCCGGCGTGCCTTTTGTCTGGCTGCGCCTGCCGATGGGGTGGCGGGCCTCGACCTTTGTCCGCATGGCCGAAGCCCGGGGCGTGCTGGTGCGCTCTGCCGACGAATACGCCGTGGTGCATGGCCGCGCGCCGAACGCGATCCGCATCGCCGTGGCCGCGAACCTGTCGCGAGAGGCGTTCCAGACCGCCCTGCGCCATCTGTCCGACCTCCTGGCGCGGCCCCCGGCGGACCTGTCGGTCTAGCGCCGGAATTCCCGACCTGTGGCAAAGAAGACTCGCTCACGCGGATGTGCCTTTTGCCTGGATTGACCGAACCCCCTGACCTGGCAGAAGATTCCCCCAGAGCAGTCTAACAGCGAGAGTCCGAAAATGGGCCTGCAATCGACCTTTCACGCGCCCCACGGGGGCGCGGACTTTCTGGGCTGGCGCAAGACACGCCAGGGTGCCACCGAAATCGTCTATGACGATGGCGTCGCCCGGCGGATGATCTGGCGCGTGGCAACCACCGATCCGTCCGAAGCGCGGATCAGCGACGCCCTGCGGGTTGCCGTTGGCAGCCTGCGGGTGGTCCCGACGCTGTATGACGAGCTGAAAAAGCGGGCAATCGCCATCGAACGGATCGCGGGCTAAGTCGCTGATCCCGGATGATTTTGCTCAAGGGGCGCGGGCGCAGACCCGCAGCCCCTTGTCTTTATTGCGCGCCAGTCGCTAAACTTTGCTTGCAATGCTGCCAGCCGAGCGGCAGAATTTGATCAAACAACGATAAACGTCCCGCAGGGGGGGCAATGGCGCAAACAAATTCTGCCGAGGCGCGGGCTGGCTGGTCCTTGATCGCGCCGCCTGCTGTCTATGCGATGCTGCTTCTGGCGGCTCCCCTGGCCACCGTGCTGATCTATTCGGTGCTGACCGGCGACAACGGCGCGGTGGGCCTGCCCATCACGCCGGACAACTACGCCGAGATCCTGACCAAGCCGCAATACCGCGCCGTGATGGAGCGGTCGCTGACCGTGTCGATCCTGGTCACGCTGACCACGGTGCTTCTGGCCTATCCCATCGCCTATTTCGTCAGCTTCCACGTCGCGCCGTCGAAAAAGTCGTTGTGGCTGTTCCTGATCACCATTCCATTCTGGACCAGCTACATCATCCGCGTGTCCCTGTGGCGCACGATCCTGGGCTATGACGGGATCATCGACAGCAGCCTGATCTCCATGGGGCTGATGGACACGCAGTTGAACATCCTGTCCAGCGGCGTCACCTCGATCATCATCACGCTTTCCCACGCCTATGCGCCCTTTGCCGTGCTGCCGATCTTTGTCAGCCTGGAGAAAGTGGACCGCGCGCTGCTGGAGGCCGGGCAGGACCTGGGCGAAACCCGCTGGACCACCTTCCTGCGCGTGACGCTGCCCCTGACCATGCCCGGCGTGATCGCGGCGGTGCTGATCGTCTTTATCCCCACGGTCGGTGACTATGTGACGCCGGAACTGATCGGCGGCGGCAAGGTGCCGATGGTCGCGAACTTCATTGAAAGCCAGATGCTGAAGCAGCGCGACCAGGCCATGGGCTCGGCCCTGGCGGTGACGGCGATGCTGATCGTGGGCATCGTCAGCCTGGCCTTTGTCCTGTTGAACAAACGCTTTCTGGGGGCGCGCAAATGACCCTTGCCCTGGTGATCCTGGTCATCGCGGCGGTGGTGACGGCAGTCTTCTGGTTCATCCCCAAGAAGAACGGGCCGATCCTGACCATGTATTCGGGCCTGTATCTTCTGGTCCTGTACGCGCCGATCCTGATCCTGCCGATCTTTGCCTTCAACGACAACAAGGTGGTGACCTTTCCGCTGAAGGGCTTCACGACCCAGTGGTTCGCCGAGATGTGGGCCGACCCGAACCTGCGCATCGCGCTGGGAAACAGCCTGATCATCGCGCTGTCCACCGCCACCCTGGCCACGATCCTGGGCATCTTCGCCGCCCGCGCCAGCGTGCGCTACGGCTTTCCCGGCAAGGGCGCGGCGCTGGGGCTGATCATGCTGCCGCTGGTGTTGCCCGAGATGATCGTGGCCATGGCGCTTTTGGTCGTTCTCTTGTCGATCGGCGTGCCCTTGTCGATCTTCACCATCATCATGGGCCATGTCCTGATCTGCATGCCCTTTGCGGTGGCGATCCTGACCTCGGCCTTTCAGTCGCTGGACCGGTCGCTGGAGGAAGCCGCACTTGACCTGGGCGAAACCCAGATCAGCACCTTCCGCCTGATCACGCTGCCCCTGGTCATGCCGGGGATCCTGGCGTCGTTCCTGATCACCTTCACGATCTCGATCGACGAATTCATCATCTCGAACTTCCTCGGCTCGGGCAAACCCGTGCTGTCGGTCTATATCTTCGGGCAATTCCGCTTTCCGGCGAAAGTGCCCTCCATGCTGGCTTTGGGGACGCTGCTGGTTGCGTTTTCGATCTGTCTTCTGGCCATCGCCGAATATTTCCGCCGCCGGGGCATCGCCAAGGCGGGTGGCAACGCTTCCGGAGGCTTCCTGTGACGTCTGACCAGGCTACCATGATCGAATTCAAGGACGTCCATAAGTACTATGGCGACTATCACGCCCTGCGCGGGATCAATGGCACGATCCGCGCGGGGGAGTTCTTTTCCCTGCTGGGGCCTTCGGGCTGCGGCAAGACCACGCTTCTGCGCACCATCGCCGGGTTCGAGGGGATCGATTCCGGCGTGATCATGATCGACGGCAAGAACATGGCCAATGTCGCGGCCAACGTGCGGCCGACGAACATGGTGTTCCAAAGCTATGCGATCTTCCCGCACATGTCGGTCGCGGAAAACGTGGGCTTCGGCCTGCGCAAGGACCCGCGGACAAAGGCCGAAAAGGCCGCCGCCGTGGCCGAGGCTTTGGAGATGGTCGGCCTGAAAGGCTATGGCAACCGCGCGGCCCATGCCCTGTCGGGCGGCCAGCGGCAGCGGGTGGCCCTGGCGCGGGCGCTGATCCTGAAGCCCAAGGTGCTGCTTCTGGACGAACCCTTGTCCGCGCTGGACAAGAAGATGCGCGAACACATGCAGGTCGAACTGATCAAGCTGCAGCGGCAGGTCGGCATCACCTTCATTCTGGTCACCCATGACCAGGAAGAGGCGCTGGTCATGTCCGACCGCATCGCCGTGATGTTCGAAGGCGAGATTGCCCAGCTGGCTGATCCCGAAACCCTGTATCGCCGCCCCGCGACGAAGAAGGTCGCGGATTTCATCGGCACGATGAACTTCATCCCGGCGGAAATCCTGTCCGAAACCGGCAACGCGGTCGAAGTCGATGCCAAGGGTCTGGGACGGGTCATGCTGGACATCGCCCAGGCCCCGGCCAAGTCGGGGGACAGCCCGGTGGTGGGGCTCCGCCCCGAAACGCTGACGCTTCTCTATGATGACCAAAAGGCCAGCGAGCGCGAGACCGAGGGCGTGATCGACGAGGTGATCTACTTCGGCGACATGACCTATTATGACGTCTACCTGGGCGGCACGGATGTCGAGGTCCGCCTGTCGATGCGCAACGTGCCTGGCCGTCCGGTGCTGGACGTGGGAACCAAGGTGCGGGTCGCATGGTCGCCGTCGGCGCTGGTCCTGTTCCGCTAGGGCGGGGCCGATTTCTTCAAAGAAATCGGACCGGAGCCTTTGAAGGCTCCGATGCGGAATTTTTGAAAATTCCGCCCGCTCGGGGCTGTCGTGGTGCGTTAAGAAAGTATGAACGTCCGCGGCCAAGTCATTGATTTCAGGGCAAGAACCGCGTTTGTCCACTGTGGACAGGCGTGTCAGCGGTCCGGCGACAGCAGCCCCAACCCGCGCAGATAGATGCCGATCCCGGTCTCCAGCAGATCCTCGGCCGGCCAGGGCTGCGGCCCGCCGTTGCCGCGCAGGAACAGCTCCACCACCCCGTGACTGACCGCCCAGACATGGGCCGAGATCATCGTCGCCGGCGGCCGCCGCCCCTCGGGCAGGCCTTTCACCAACCCCTCCGCCGCCCGGTCCATCGTGGCCCGCGCCTTGGCCGACACCTGGGCAAGGTCCGGGTGCTTGCCCGGCTGCAGCCCGCTTTCGAACATCGCCTGATAATGGCCGGGATATTTGCGGGCGAAGGCAAGGTAGGCCCGCCCGGTCGCCTCGAACGCCGCCAGCGCCGAAGGCCGCCCCTCGTCGTAGGCATATTCGAGAAGGGCCGCGAAGATGTCGAACCCCTGCCGCGCGACTTCG
>JAKQLM010000255.1 GCA_029567145.1 Pseudomonadota bacterium | reverse complement strand
CGAGCATCGGCCCACGAAAGAGCATTACGACCGCTACCTCTGGCTGGTCGAACATTTCCGCGCGCTCGATTGGGACAATGCCCGGCTGCACGACGCCTCGCCGTTCCGCATCGTCGATCCCGGCTTCAACGCCATCCTGATCCGGTCGGCCAGCGACCTTGCCGATCTTGCGCTGGCCTTGGGCGAGACTGCGCTTGCTGCCGAAAACCGCACCTTTGCAGACCGTGGGATCGCTGCGCTGGAAAGCCTCTGGTCGGACGCCGCCGGGCAATACCTGTGCCGCGACAGGGTGACCGGCGCGCTGATCGACAGCCGGTCGGTCGGGGGTCTGCTTGCCGCCTTCGCGCCGATCCCTGCCCCCCGTGCCGCCCGCATCGCCGACACCATCGAACGCCATGGCACCCGGTTCCGCGTCGCCTCGCATGCGCCCGATGACCCGCGCTATCAGGTCCAGCGCTATTGGCGCGGGCCGGTCTGGCTCGTCGTCAACTACATGATCGGCGACGGGTTGGCCCGTGCGGGGCTGGACGGGTCTGCCAAAGCGATCACCCGGTCTTCGCTTGATCTGATCCGCACCTCCGGCTTCGCGGAATACTACGATCCAACCACGGGCGAGCCCTTGGGCGGCGGGCGCTTCACCTGGACGGCGGCCATGGTGCTGGAGTTTCTGGCTCTGGCGGAATGACCGCAGGCGACGCCCCGCGACCGCCAGGGTCCAGCACTAGCTGCGATCCTCGACCTTGATGATGCGACCGTCTTCCAGGGTCAGGATGCGGTCGGCGCTGTCCAGGATGCGGGGGTCGTGGGTGACCAGCAACGTCGTCGTGCCGCGCGCCTGGCCCATCCGTTTCAAGAGGCCCACCACTTCGGCGGCGCTGTCCTTGTCCAGCGCGGCGGTCGGCTCGTCCGCCAGCACGAGCGCGGGGCTGGCAACCAGCGCCCGGGCAACCGCCACGCGCTGCTTCTGCCCGCCCGACAGGTTTGCCGGCAGATAGGTCGCGCGGTCGGACAGGCCGACCAGGCCCAGCACATGC
>JAKQLM010000246.1 GCA_029567145.1 Pseudomonadota bacterium | reverse complement strand
GGCGCAGGCCTTTGGCTCTGACCTGAAAGCGATGGACGACCCGCAGCCGATGTCGCGCCTTCTGAACTGGGCGCTGACCGACCTGATGCTGACCCACCGCGAGCTGGTGATGATGGGCGAAGACGTGGGCCGCAAGGGCGGCGTCTATGGCGTCACGCAAAAGTTGCACGCAAGATTCGGCGCGGACCGGATGATCGACACGCTTCTGGACGAACAGTCGATCCTTGGCCTGGCCATCGGCATGGCGCAGAACGGGTTTGTCCCGCTGCCGGAAATCCAGTTTCTTGCCTATCTGCACAACGCCGAGGATCAGCTAAGGGGCGAGGCGGCGACCCTGCCCTTTTTCTCTCAAGGCCAGTTCACCAACCCGATGGTGCTGCGGATTGCGGGACTGGGGTATCAAAAGGGCTTTGGCGGGCATTTCCACAACGACAACTCGCTTGCTGTCCTGCGCGATATTCCGGGGGTCATCCTTGCGGTCCCGTCGAATGGTGCGGATGCCGCCCGGATGCTGCGCGAATGCGTGCGGCTGGCGCGCGAGGAGCAAAGGGTTGTGGTGTTTCTGGAGCCGATCGCGCTTTACCCGATGCGCGACCTTTCCGCCGACAAGGATGGGCTGTGGATGACCCGCTATCCTGACCCGTCCGAAACCATTCCCTTCGGCACGGTCGGCATTTCTGGCACCGGCACCGACCTTGCCATCGTGACCTTTGGCAACGGCACCTACCTGTCGCATCAGGCGCTGCCGGGGATCAAAGGCGCGGGAATCAAGACCCGGATCATTGACACCCGCTGGCTGTCCCCCCTGCCGAAAGAGGCGCTGACCAAGGCGGTTGCCGGGTGTCGCAGCATCCTGATCGTGGACGAAACCCGCCACACCGGCGGCGTGGCCGAAGGTCTGATGGCGCATTTCCATGAAACCGCGCCGGGCGCGCGGCTGGCCCGGCTGACCGCGCAGGACAGCTTCATCGCCACCGGCCCGGCCTATGCTGCAACGATGCCGTCCTCTGCCGATATCCTTGCCGCCGCCACGGGGCTGGCGCGATGAAGACCGCTGTCCTGATCTGCCCCGGTCGCGGCACCTATGGCAAGGCCGAGCTTGGGTCGCTGGCGCAGTTCCCTGACCCTGCCCTGCTGGCCCGCTTCGACGCCGAGCGCACCCGGTTGGGGCAGGACACCCTGACCGCACTGGACAGCGCGCCGACCTATTCCGTCGCCCGCCATACGCGGGGCGACAATGCCAGCGCGCTGATCTACGCCTGCACCTATGGCGACAAGCTTGCGCTGTCAGGCGTGCAGGTCGTGGGCGTCACTGGCAACTCGATGGGCTGGTATTCGGCGCTGGCCTGCGCGGGGGCGGTGTCGCCGATGGACGGGTTCACCGTGGTCAACACCATGGGCACCCTGATGCAGGACGCGCTGATCGGTGGGCAGGTGGTCTATCCGGTCATGGACGAGGATTGGCACGACGCCCCCGCCCGCCGCGCTGACCTGCTGGCGCTGGTGGCCGGGATCGACGCCCGCCCGGGCCATGACCTTGGCCTGTCGATCGACCTTGGCGGGATGCTGGTGCTGGCGGGCAACGACGCGGGCCTGACCGCGTTCGAGGCGGCCGTGCCCCCGCTGCAAGGCCGCTTTCCCCTGCGGCTGGGCAACCACGCCGCCTTTCACACCGCCCTGCAGGCCCCCGTCGCCGCCAAGGGCCGCGCGGCATTGCCCGAAGCCCTGTTCACCCAAGCACAGACCCCGCTGATCGACGGGCGCGGACATGTCTGGTGGCCGGGGGCTGCGACGACTGCCGCCCTGCGCGACTATACGCTGGGCCATCAGGTCGTTCAGCCCTACGATTTCACCGCCGCCATCCGCACCGCCGCCCGCGAATTCGCGCCGGACCTGTTCATCATCCCCGGCCCCGGCACCACGCTTGGCGGGGCCGTCGCTCAAAGCCTGATCCGCGCGAACTGGCGCGGGCTGACCTGCAGGGCCGATTTCCAGCGGATGCAGGCCGCCGATCCCTTCCTGATCTCCATGGCGCTGCCCGACCAGCGCGCCCTTGTCACCGGAGCTACC
>JAKQLM010000241.1 GCA_029567145.1 Pseudomonadota bacterium | reverse complement strand
TGGCGCAACTGCGGCATCTGGCGGAACGGTTCCCGATCTCGGTGCATGGCGTGGGATTGTCGATCGGCGGCGAGGGGCCGCTGGACCGCGATCACCTGGCCCGGTTACGGCATCTGTGCGACTGGGCGAACCCGGCCAGCTTTTCCGAACATCTGGCCTGGTCGACGCATGACGGGGCCTATCTGAACGATCTTCTGCCGCTGCCCTACACCGACGTGACCTTGGCCCGGGTCTGCGATCATGTCGATCAGGTGCAAGAGGTGCTGGGTCGCCGGATGCTGCTGGAGAACCCGTCAACCTACATCGCCTTTGCCGAAACGGCGATGGACGAGGTCGCCTTCCTGACCGAGATCGCCCGCCGCACTGGCTGCGGGCTGCTTCTGGACGTGAACAACGTCTACGTCTCGGGCACCAATCAGAATTATGATCCGGCGGGGTATGTCGACACCTTTCCGCTGCATCTGGTGGGCGAGATCCACCTGGGCGGCCATGACGAGGATCGCGACGACCAAGGGCGACGGCTGTTGATCGACAGCCACGGCGCAAATGTGGTGGACCCGGTCTGGGCGCTGTATGCTCAGGTGATCGCCAAGGCCGGACCTCTGCCGACGCTGATCGAATGGGACAATGACGTGCCCGACTGGCCGGTGCTGGTCGCCGAGGCCGCGCGCGCCTTGCGGCTGATGGAACTGGTGTGATGCGGCAGTCCGAGTTTGCCGCCGCCTTGCTGGACCCCGGGGCCGCCGTGCCCGCCGGTGTCGTGGACCCCTGGGGTGCGCCTGCGCCCAAGCGGTTTTCGGTCTATCGCAACAACGTCGCCAGTTCCCTGGTGCGCGCGCTGGAGGCTGCGTTCCCGACGGTCCGCAAGCTGGTCGGGGACGAGTTCTTTGCCGCAATGGCCGGGGCGTTCTGTCTGGACCATCCCCCCAGGTCGCGGATGCTGATGCTGTATGGCGACGCTCTGCCGGGCTGGCTGGAGAGCTTTCCGCCGGTCGCGCATCTGGGTTACCTGCCGGATGTGGCGCGGCTGGATCAGGCGATGCGCGAAAGCTATCACGCCGCCGACAGCGATCCCTTGCCGGAAGCCGAATTCCAGCGCCTGCTGGGCGAAGATATCGGGCGGATGCGGCTGGCGCTGGCCCCCTCGCTGCGGCTTGTCGCGTCGCGCTGGCCCATCGTCGGCATCTGGGCCGCGAACCATGACGGCGGGCCTGCGCCCACAGCCGCTGCGCAGGACGCGATCATCCTGCGTCCAGAGTTCGACCCGCGCCCGCAGGCCTTGCCGCCCGCTGGCCGGGTGTTTGTCTCGTCCCTGCTTGCGGGTCAGCAACTGGCCGACGCGGTCGAAATCGCGGGGCCGGCGCTTGACCTGCCCGCTGCCCTGGGCCTGCTGATCCGGGGCCGCGCCATCACAGGAGTGAGCGAATGACCCTTCTGGCGATCCACGATCGGCTTGCCGACACTTTGTCGCGAAACGCGGGCTGGCTGCTGCCAACCGCGGCGCGATTGATCTTTGCGGCGGTTCTGCTTGGCTACTTCTGGTCCTCGGCCCTGACCAAGCTGGACGGTCCGTTCTCGCCGACGCTGGGCGGCTATGCGCAGATCTTTCCCAAGGCGTTCGAGGCGGTGGGCTACGATGCCGGCCAGATGGGGCTTTGGGCCAGGCTGGTGGTCCTTGCCGGGGCCTGGAGCGAGCTGCTGCTGCCCGCGATGATCGTCGCAGGGCTGTTCACCCGGCTGGCGGCCCTGGGCATGGCAGGGTTCGTCGTGGTGCAAAGCCTGACCGACATCCGGGGCCACGGCGCCGATGCGGGGGCCTGGTTCGACCGAGCCTCGGATGCGCTGATCCTTGACCAGCGGGCGTTCTGGATGCTGCTGTTTCTGATGCTGATCGCAAAGGGAGCCGGGCCTTTGTCGGCGGATCGTGGGCTACGGGTCGTGTTTCCCCGCCTTGCAACTTGATTTTCGGCAAATCCTTGGCATCATCGCCACAGTGACGACAGAATTCCTGACCGCCTCTCGGATCGAAGGCCCTGGAAGACTTGCTGGCACGGCCCGTGGCAATGACGCCGCGGGGGGTTCTGAGAGGAGAAGCGGCATGCCGACAGGCACCGTGAAGTGGTTCAATTCGACCAAAGGCTACGGCTTCATCGCGCCGGACAACGGCGGCAAGGACGTGTTCGTGCACATCTCGGCGGTGGAACGCGCCGGGCTGAAGGGGCTGAACGACAACCAGAAGATCGGCTACGAACTGCAGTCGGGCCGTGACGGGAAAGAATCCGCGGGCGACCTGCGGCTGCTTTGATCTAGGCGGTCAGCGCGGCTTCGGTCGCGCTGTCCCACCCCAGGAACCAGCGATCCCCGTCCTGGATGACCGGCCGTTTCATCACGGTCGGCTGCGCGGCGATTTGCGCCTCGGGGTCGGAGGCTTTCAGAAAGTCGTTGAAGGCGCGATAGGTGGTGGACTGCTGGTTTACCGCCCTTGATCCGAATTCATGGGTGATCGCCTCGATTTCCACGGCCGACAGCGGTTCCGCCCGGATATCGCGGAAGGTGACGTCCTTGCCGGCGGACTGAAGCGTCTTCAGCGCCCGCTTGCAGGTGTCGCAGGTCGAGATGCCGTAAAGGATCATGCGGGCCTTCCTGTCCACGGTGGACAATTTCGGATTATCAAGCGGTGTCAGACGCTTGCGCGTGGGCGTTTACCAATGGGTAACATGTTTTCGCGGGGGCCGCAAAGGCCCTTAGCCGTGGATCATCCGGGTGATGGTGACCCCGGCCCAGGCGGAAAAGGCGGTCAGCGTGCCGCCCCAAAGCGTGTCGGTCGCGACCATGGGCCAGTGCCAGTCCCGCATGATGCTCCAGGACGTGAACTCATAGGTGCCATAGGCCATCAACCCGATGATCAGCGCCGGCATCAACACCGGAGAGCCGGTCCTGAGCGCCGGAAGCGAGACGAGATAGACCAGCCCCGCGACATAGGCGAGGTAGAACAGCGCGGCAGGGGCGATGCGGATCGGCTCGGCCATCAGGGGGCCGATGTGGCGGGTGAAGAGCGGTTTCATCACCAGCGTCAGCATGATCGCGTCCAGGATCAGGAACACGGCGGCGGTGGTGGCGTAGAGGGTAAGGGTCATGGTGGGCTCCCGTTTGGGGATAGGTAGCGGGTTTGTGGATGGTGGCAACGGATTGTTAACCACGCGCCGCGAGGATCGGCTCCATGTCATGCTACACCCGCCCCAAGGTGCCCGGCGCTTGCGTGTTCTTCACGGTCAACCTGGTGGACCGGCGGGCGGATACGCTGGTGCGGCATGTCGAGGTGTTGCGGCAGGCGGTGGCGGTGACGCGGGCGAAGCGGCCGTTCGGGATCGATGCGTGGGTGGTGTTGCCGGACCACATGCATTGCGTGTGGACGCTGCCGGAGGGGGATGCGGATT
>JAKQLM010000236.1 GCA_029567145.1 Pseudomonadota bacterium | reverse complement strand
CCTGGCCGCCCGCGCCCTTGGCCTGTCGGGCGCCCGTGTCCTGTTCGGCCACGCCCTGCCCAACGCGATCGGCCCCGCCCTGACTGTCCTTGGCCTCAGCTTCGCCTATGCCCTGACCGGAGCCGTGCTGGTCGAGATCATCTTCGCCTGGCCCGGTTTGGGCCGCTATGTCTCCGAGGCTGTCCTGTCCAAGGATTTCCCGGTCATCGCCGCCGCGACCTTTGTGGTGACGCTGTGCTATGTCGCGATGAACCTTGTACTTGACCTGGTGCAGGCGCTTCTGGATCCCAGGGTGGCGCTGCAATGACGCGTCTTGGCCCGAAGGGAACACTTGCGCTGGCGGTCGTCGTGGTCTTCCTGCTGCTGGCGCTGTTGGCGCCATGGGTCGCGCCTTTCCCCGATCAGGGCGCAGGGGCACCGAACGTTGCCGAGAAATTCCAGCCCCCCTCGGCCCTGCACCTCTTCGGCACCGACCACCTGGGCCGCGACATGCTCTCGCGGGTGATCTATGGCGGCAGGGTCTCGCTGACTTCGGGGCTCTTGATTGTGCTGGTTTCGCTGGCAGTGGGCCTGCCCATCGGCATGGTGGCGGGCTATGCGGGCGGCTGGTGGGACGAGGCGCGGATGCGGTTTACAGACGTCTTCCTTGCCTTCCCCGCGCTGCTTCTGGCCGTCCTGATGGCCGCCGCCCTCGGGCCGGGCCTTTTGAACGCGGTGCTGGCCGTCGCAGTAACCTGGTGGCCCTGGTATGCCCGCATGGCGCGGGCCGAAGTGCTGGCCCTGCGCGGGCAACCCTATGTCGAGGCGGCGCGGCTCATGGGGGTTTCGCAACCCCGCATTGTCTTGCGCCACATTTTTCCGGCGGCTCTGCGCCCCCTGTCGGTGCAGGCGGCGATGGATGTGGGACCGGCGTTGCTGACAGCCTCGGCGCTGTCGTTCCTGGGCCTGGGGGCTTTGCCGCCCACGGCTGACTGGGGCCAGATGGTCGATGCGGGGCGCAAGTTCTTTCCCGACCGCTGGTGGTATTCGGCGGCGCCCGGGCTTGCAGTCTTTGTGCTGGCCTTGGCGTTCTCGGTCCTTGGCGACACGCTGCGCGACATGGAGGGGACGGATGCTTGAGATCGCCGGCCTTTCTCTGTCTTTGCCCTCGCGGCGCGGCCCGTTGCATGTCTTGCGCCG
>JAKQLM010000235.1 GCA_029567145.1 Pseudomonadota bacterium | reverse complement strand
GTAGATGTTGCCGGACTGGGCCGAGATCGCGAAGGCGGTCGCGGGCAGAAGGCCCCCGAACCAGCCGTTGCCGATGTGGTAGGGCAAGGACAGACCCGAGTAGCGGATCCGGGTCGGGAACAGTTCGACCAGCATCGCGGCAATCGGGCCGTAGACCATCGTCACCAGGATGATCAGGTAGGTGAGGATCGCGATGATCGTCAGCTTCTGGCCGGTGAAGATGTCGATGAAGTTTTCGGCCTTGGCGACGGTGGTGTTGTCCGCAGCCACAACCGGATAGCCGGCCGCGGTCAGAGCATCGGAAACCGCCTTGTCGAAGGTCGGCTTCACGCCCTTGGCCGCATCCAGCGCCGCCTGTGCCGCGTCCTTCGCAGCCTGGTCGGTGCCCGCATTCGCGGTTTCCAGCGCCGCCGTCAGTTCAGCGATCTGGGCGGTGTTGGCGGCGACGTTGTAGGATGGGATCGCCGTGTCACCGATCTTGATGATCGCAGGCTCGCCAGCCGGGCCGTCCACCGTCTCGGAGTTGACCGAGAAGGAGTAGAGCTTCGATTTGGCGATGTCGCACGAGTTGTTGAACTTTGCCGTGCCGACCGGGTTGAACTGGAACGAGCAGTCGGCCGGGTCGGCGGTCACGGTGATCGGGGTTTCCTGGGCAGCCGCCAGCATCGGGTTGGCGGTCTGGGTCAGGAACTTGAACACCGGGAAGTAGGTGACGGCAGCGATCAGGCAGCCGGCCAGGATGATCGGTTTGCGGCCGATGCGGTCAGACAGCGAGCCGAAGACGATGAAGCCGCCGGTGCCCAGGATCAGCGACCAGGCCACGAAGACGTTGGCGCTGAAACTGTCCACCTTGATCACGTTCTGCATGAAGAAAAGGGCATAGAATTGGCCCGAGTACCACACCACCGCCTGACCGGCGGTGAGGCCCAGAAGCGCGATGAGGGCGATCTTGGCGTTCTTCCACTGGCCGAAAGCTTCGCGCAGCGGCGCTTTCGAGGCCGAACCCTCTTCCTTCATCTTCTTGAAGGCGGGGGATTCGTTCATCTGCAGGCGGATGTACAGCGAGATGCCCAGCAGGAAGATCGACCCCAGGAACGGAATCCGCCAGCCCCAGGCGTTGAACGCCTTCATCATCGACGGCGTGCCGTCAGCCGCCATCACCGCCGCACCGGCGGCATCAAGCACCGGCTGGTCGGGATAGTTGCCATTGACATAGCCCTGCACCGACAGGATCACGATCAGCGACAGCAGAAGGCCCAGCGTCGCCGTGGTCTGGATGAATGCGGTGAAGTAGCCGCGCTGGTTGGCCGGGGCGTGTTCGGCCACATAGACCGCCGCACCACCGTATTCGCCGCCAAGCGCCAGGCCCTGCAACATGCGCAGCGCGATCAGGATGATCGGCGCCGCAATGCCCCAGGCAAAGTAGTTGGGCAGAAGGCCGACCAGGAAGGTCGACAGGCCCATGATCAGGATGGTCATCAGGAAGGTGTACTTGCGGCCGATCAGGTCGCCCAGCATCCCGAACACCAGCGCGCCGAACGGGCGCACGATGAAGCCCGCGGCGAAAGCCAAGAGCGCGAAGACGTTCCGCGTCGCTTCCGGGAAGGGCGTGAAGAACTGCGCCCCGATGATCGCGGCCAGCGAGCCGTAAAGATAGAAGTCATACCATTCGAAGATCGTCCCCGCGGAAGAGGCGAGAATGACTTTCTTCTCCTCCCCCGTCATGGGGCGCGACCGGTCGCGCACGTTGGTTGTTGCCGTCGTCATGTGTAACCTCCATGTGGCCCCCGCTGCCGCCGGGGCGTTCCCTAGTCTAAGGCCTCTTGCCCGCCCGTCAGACGGGCCGGGCCTTGGGCCCTTTCCCTTGCGGGATCGGGCCTGTCCCGAAGAGCCGGGCCGCAGTTGCGGTGCCGTCCCTTCCCTTTCAGTCCCGCCGCCGGTCTCCTCGTCCGGGGGCGGGGCCGAATGTCATGCCGCGACGCGCCCGACGATGTCGGCCAGCATGGCGCGGATACCGGCGATGGACCCCATCGCCGGCACCCGTTCCAGCACTGACTGCCACTCGTAATGCGCGATCAGCGGGGCCGTCTGGGCGTGATAGGCGGTCAGCCGTTCGCGCACCGTTTCGGCGTTGTCGTCGGCCCGGCGCTTGAAGCCCGTGCCGCCACACTTGTCGCAGGTCCCCGCCGTGGCGGGCTGCTTGAACTGGTCGTGATAGCCTTCGCCGCAGCCGCCGCAGGTATAGCGGCCCGAGACGCGGGCGATCATCGCCTCGTCGTCCACCTCCAGGCTGATCGCGGCGGTCACGCGCTGCCCCGAGTCCGCCAGTAGCTTGTCCAGCGCCGCCGCCTGCGCGCCCGTGCGGGGAAAGCCGTCCAGGATCACGCCCTTGGACACATCCGGCGCGGCCATCCGGTCCTTCAGGATCGCCAGCACGATGTCGTCGCTGACCAGCTGGCCCGCCTCCATCACCGCCTTGGCCTTGCGGCCCGCCTCGGTGCCCGCCGCCACCGCCGCGCGCAAAAGGTCGCCAGTCGAAAGCTGGACCAGACCAAAGTCCTCTTCCAGCATCCGGGCCTGCGTGCCCTTGCCCGCGCCGGGTGGCCCCAGCAGGATGATGACCGGGGCCACCATCAGGCCTTGTTCATCCGGTTGGCGATCAGGTCATCGACCACCGCCGGATCGGCCAGCGTCGAGGTGTCGCCCAAGGCGCCAAAGTCGTTCTCGGCGATCTTGCGCAGGATGCGGCGCATGATCTTGCCGGACCGGGTCTTCGGCAGGCCGGGGGCCCACTGGATCAGGTCCGGCTTGGCGATCGGGCCGATTTCCGTGCGGACCCAGGCCTCCAGTTTCTTGCGCAGCTCGTCGGTCGGCTCCACACCCCGCATCAGCGTGACATAGGCGTAGATGCCCTGCCCCTTGATGTCGTGCGGGTAGCCGACGACAGCCGCCTCGGCCACCGCCTCATGCGCGACAAGCGCGGATTCGACTTCCGCCGTGCCCATCCGGTGACCGCTGACGTTGATCACGTCATCCACGCGGCCCGTGATCCAGTAATAGCCATCCGCATCGCGGCGGCAGCCGTCGCCGGTGAAGTAGTACCCCTTGTACTGGCTGAAATACGCCTCTTCGAACCGCTGGTGGTCGCCCCACAGCGTCCGCATCTGCCCCGGCCAGCTGTCGGTGATGCACAGCACCCCTTCGGTCGCGGTTTCGGTCAGGACCTTGGCGGTTGCCGGGTCCAGCACCTCGGGCTTGACGCCGAAGAAAGGCCGCGTCGCCGACCCCGGCTTTTGCGGGATCGCCCCGGGCAGCGGAGTGATGATGTGGCCGCCGGTTTCGGTCTGCCAGAACGTGTCGACGATCGGGCATTTGCCTTTGCCGACATGGGTGTTGTACCAGGACCAGGCCTCGGGGTTGATCGGCTCGCCGACCGATCCCAGCAGCTTCAGGCTGGACAGGTCGTGCTTTTCCACCCACTCCGGCCCCAGGCCCATCAGGCTGCGGATCGCGGTCGGCGCGGTGTAGAACTGGCTGACCTTGTGCTTGGCGATCACTTCCCAGAACCGGCCTGCATCCGGGTAGGTCGGCACGCCCTCGAACATCACGGTCGTCGCGCCATTGGCCAGGGGGCCATAGACGATATAACTGTGCCCGGTCACCCAACCCACGTCCGCCGTGCACCAGAACACGTCGCCGTCGTGGTAGTCGAAGGTGATCTGATGCGTCATCGCCGCATAGACCAGATAGCCGCCGGTGGTATGCACCACGCCCTTCGGCTTGCCCGTGGACCCCGAGGTGTACAGGATGAACATCGGGTCTTCGGCACCAACCTCGACATAGGGGCAATAGGGCCGCGCCGCCGCCATCTCGGCGGTCAGGTCAAAGTCGCGCCCTTCGACCCACGAGGTCTGGTCCCCGGTCCGCTTTGCGACCAGCACCTTCACCCGGTCGCTGACATGCAGCATCGCCTTGTCGGTGTTGTCCTTCAGGCCGGTCTTCTTGCCCCCGCGCGGCGCCCAGTCGGCGGTGATGACGATCTTCGCTTCGGAATCATTGATCCGGTTCGCCAGCGCGTCCGGGGAAAAGCCGCCAAAGACGATGGAATGGATCGCGCCGATCCGGGTGCAGGCCAGCATCGCATAGGCCGC
>JAKQLM010000224.1 GCA_029567145.1 Pseudomonadota bacterium | reverse complement strand
TCGCAGACCGGGCAGGCGCCGAACGGAGCGTTGAAGGAAAACAGGCGCGGCTCGATCTCGGCGATGGTAAAGCCGCTGACCGGGCAGGCGAATTTCTCGGAATAGGTGATGCGGTCGGGCGCTTCGCCGTCCTTGGCATCGGCCAGTTCGACCACGGCAATCCCGTCCGCCAGGTTCAGCGCGGTGCGGAAACTGTCGGCCAGCCGCGTCTCGATCCCCTCTTTCACCACGATCCGGTCGACCACCACGTCGATGTTGTGGCGGAATTTCTTGTCCAGAACCGGAGGCTCCTCCAGCTCGTGAAAGGTGCCGTTGACCTTGACGCGCTGGAAGCCCTGTTTGCGCAGATCCAGGAATTCTTTCTTGTACTCGCCCTTCCGGTCGCGGATGATCGGGGCCAGCAGGTAGGCGCGCGTGCCCTCGGGCATCGCCATCACTGCATCCACCATGTCCTGCACCTGCATCGCGGTGATCGGCAGGCCGGTCGCGGGCGAATAGGGCGTGCCGACGCGGGCGAACAGCAGGCGGAGGTAATCGTAGATCTCGGTCACCGTGCCGACGGTAGAGCGCGGGTTCTTCGAGGTGGTCTTCTGTTCGATGGAAATCGCGGGGCTCAGGCCCGAGATGTGGTCCACATCCGGCTTGCCCATCATGTCAAGGAACTGCCGGGCATAGGCTGACAGCGATTCCACATAGCGGCGCTGGCCTTCGGCATAGATCGTGTCAAAGGCCAGGCTGGACTTGCCCGACCCCGACAACCCGGTGATCACGACCAGCTGGTCGCGCGGGATGCTGACATCCACGCCCTTCAGATTGTGTTCGCGCGCGCCGCGCACCTCGATGAACTTCTGTTCCGCCATGACCGACCCCAAAGGTGCAGGCGCAAGACATAGTGTGCTTTGCCCGAGTCTCCAACCGGAAATTGTGAACGGATAGTGAACAGTTGTCGGGCGGTGAGACTACTTGTGTTATCATCTTCCAAGGTTTATAGGTGTGCGACGCAACGAGGTGCCCCGATGTTTTCACTGTTCCGTTCTTCCACCCCGACCAGCCAGCCCACCGTCCCCGAGATTGCAGCCAAAGTCGCCTTGGGCCAGATGCTGCTGATCGACGTCCGGGAGATTGCCGAGGTCAAGGCCTCGGGCAAGGCCGAGGGGGCGATTGTCATCCCGCTGTCGCTTTTGCCGTTGAAGGCCGATCCCAAGGCCCCGGACGCGGCGCTGCCGCACGGGTTGCCGGTTGCGGTCTACTGCGCCTCGGGGGGGCGGTCGGGGATGGCGTCCGATGTGCTGACCCGGTTGGGGTATGGCCCGGTCAGCAACCTTGGCGGCTTGCGCGACTGGGCGGCGGCGGGCGGCAAGGTCGTCGCCTACTGACCCGCGCGCCGCGCCCGTTGCAGGGCGTGGATCGCGATCCCGACGGCACACAAGACCACAGCCGCCACCGTCAACCCGGCAGGCCCGGCACTTGCCAGCAGCGCGGCCAGCACCGGCGTGCCGGTCGTGGTGCCAAGGTTGCCCAGTTGCGCCACGGCCCCGGCGGCCCGGGCGCGGTCCTGCGCGCTTGCGTTCAGTTCGGGGATCGAGGCGAAGCTTGCGCCCTGCACGATCCCCAGCGCGCCCGACAACAGGAACCCTCCGGCAACCATCCCGGCCCCCTGCCCCCAGAACGCCCACAGGATCAGAAAGCCGGGCACCGCCACGGCATACCCGGCCTGCACCAGCCGCACCGCCGACATCCGGCCCAGCAGCCAGACCCCCAGCGTCAGCGACACGGCGATCGACACCAGGGGCATCCCCGCCGCGATCAGCGCCCGGTGGGTCTCGGGCGTCTCGGGCGGCAGCAGGGTCAGGATGGCGACATAAAGGAACGTATAGCAGCAAAACCCCATTGCCGGGGCCGCCAGCCGGGGTGAGGCATAGATTTCCGCGTGCTGAGCCGCCAAGTTGCCGATCGGCGACGGGGGCAGGCGCGGGTCAGGCGGCAAGGTCGCGGCCAGCACCACCGCCAGCAGGGCCATATAGCCGGCATGGCCCAGAAACAGGCCCGCGCCGGACACATGCGGCCCGATCAGCGCCAGGATGGTATAGGTCACGCCGAAAAAGCTGGACCACAGCGTCATCGCCAGCGGACGACGTTTCTCGGGGGCCAAGGTGGCGATCATCGTCGGGCCGACCACGACGATGGCCAGATGCGACGCGCCCTCGATCACCCGGCTGGCCAGCATCAACGGATAGGCGGGCATCAGCGCCTGCAGGGCCGACATCGCCGCCCCTGCCGCCAGCGCCGCGACAATCGCCCGGCGCGGCCCGATCCGCGCGACCAGAAGCCCCGCCGTGGTGCCGAAGATCAGCCCGACCATGCCGACAATCGACACGACCAGCCCCAGCGCCACCTCGCCGTTGCCGCCATAGGTGGCGCGCAACGGCTCGTACAGAATGGAAATCTTGCCGAACTGCGCTGCAGCACCCAGGCCTGCGCACCACAGCAGGACGACAAGGATCATGGGGGACGGCGCGCGCATGGCGCTGTGGTATCCCGTCCCCGTCCGACGCGCCAGAGCCCTAGATGTGCAGCGCGCGACCGTAGGCGTCCAGCACCGCTTCGTGCATCATCTCGGACATGGTGGGATGCGGGAAGACGGTGTTCATCAGATCCTCTTCCGTCGTCTCCAGCGTGCGGCCGATGACATAGCCCTGGATCATCTCGGTCACTTCCGCGCCGACCATGTGGGCCCCCAGCAGTTCGCCCGTCTTGGCGTCGAAGACGGTTTTCACCAGACCCTCCGCCTCGCCCATGGCAATCGCCTTGCCGTTGCCGATGAAGGGGAAGCGCCCGACCTTGACGGTATGGCCCGCTTCTTTGGCCTTGGCCTCGGTCAGCCCGACAGATGCGACCTGCGGATGGCAATAGGTGCAACCGGCGATGGAGTTCGGCTTGATCGGATGCGGATGGCCGCCCGCGATCAGTTCGGCCACCATCACGCCTTCGTGGCTGGCCTTGTGGGCAAGCCACGGTGCCCCCGCGATGTCGCCAATGGCATACAGCCCCTCGACCCCGGTGCGGCAGTATTCGTCGGTCACCACATGGGTGCGGTCGATCTTCACGCCCAAAGCCTCCAGCCCCAGGTTTTCGACGTTGCCGACGATGCCGACGGCGCTGATCACCGTGTCAAAGTCCTGCGTGGTGATCTTGCCGTCCTGTTCGATATGCGCGGTGACGCCGACGCCGGGCTTGCGGTCCAGCTTCTTGACGCCCGCCTTTTCCAGGATCTTCATCCCTTGCTTCACGAAGGACTTCTTCGCAAAGGCGCTGATTTCCGCGTCTTCGACCGGCAAGATGCGGTCCATCACTTCAACCACGGTCGTATCCGCGCCCAGAGTGTTGAAGAAGCTGGCGAATTCGATGCCGATTGCGCCCGAACCGATGACCAGCAGCTTCTTCGGCATCCGCGTGGCGACAAGCGCATGCTTGTAGGACCAGACCAGATCGCCGTCCGCCTCCAGTCCCGGCAGTTCCCGCGCCCGCGCGCCGGTCGCGACGATGATCGACTTCGCAGTCAACTCGTCGGTGCCCTTGTCGGTCTTGACCGATACGGTCCCCTTGGCGGGCAGCATCGCCGTGCCCATGAAGACGGTGACCTTGTTCTTCTTCATCAGATGGCCGATGCCGCCCGACAGCTGCTTGGCGACGCCGCGCGACCGGGCGACGACGGCGGGCAGGTCAAAGCTGATCCCGGTCGCGCCCAGACCGAATTCCTTGGCGCGGTGCATCAGGTGGAACACCTCGGCCGACCGCAGCAGCGCCTTGGTCGGGATGCAGCCCCAGTTCAGGCAGATGCCGCCCAGATGCTCGCGTTCGACGATGGCCACTTTCAGGCCCAGTTGGCTGGCACGGATGGCGGCGACATAGCCCCCCGGTCCGGCACCGATCACGATCACGTCAAAGTTCTGGCTGGCCATTCTGTTCTCCCCCACTCTTTTCCCTGAACCGAAAAAGTAGTTTGCCCTTAAACTATTCCGAAAACCCAAGCAACAAAGGCCGCGCCGTGGGCCTATGCGTCCGGCGCATGGCTTTTCAGCCGGTTGACCACGGCCATGTAGCCGCCCTCGTCCAGATAGGCCTGTTCGTCGGGGCTGCTGCTGCGACCCAGGGCGTCGTTGCGGGTGGGAAAGCGGCCGAACCGGGCAATCACCGCCTGATGCGCGCGGGCGTGCAGCGCCATGTCGGGCTCCGAGGCCAGGCGTTCGGTCAGATACTGCACCGCCAGCACCTGATCGGCGGGGTCTTCGGAATGCTCGAACGGCATGTAGAAGAACTGCCGTTCGGGTTCCGGCGCGTTCAGATCCCAGCCCTCGGCCACCGCGCGTTTCGCGGCCGTCAGCGCCCGCGCGTCCGTCGCAAACGCCAGCGCGGTGCTCCGGTGGATGTTGCGCGGAAACTGGTCGCAGACGATCAGATAGGCCAGCGTGCCGACCGTCCCCTCGACCCAATGCTCCAGCCCGCCGTCGTGGGCCGCCTGCCACAGATCGCCAAAGCGATCCCGGCACAGCGCGTCGATTTCCTCCCCGCCGGCATACCAGCCCTTTGGGCCGATCTCGCCAAGCCAGAAGTCCAGCACCTCGACCGGGTCCGACATGGGCACCTCCCTTGCTTGCCAAAGCCTTGCAGGGAAACGCGTGCGCCGCAACCGCTGATCTTCAGGGCTTGGCGGCGTCGTCCAGAACCGCCCCCACCGCCAGCGGCGAAGCGCTGGGGTTCACGGTCCGGAAGGCCCCCGTCACCTGCGGAGCGGCCCGGCGCGTCATCCGGTAGACGGCATAGCCTGCCAGCGCGATGTACAGGATCCCGATGAACAGGAAGAACCCGCGCGGGCCGATCGTCTCCATCATCCAGCCGGTCGCGGTCGGCCCGAAGATCGCCCCGAACCCGTTCAGAAAGATCAGCCCGGCCGAGGCCGCGGCCATCTGGTCGCGCGGCAGAAAGTCGTTGGTATAGGCGATCAGCAGCGCATAGACCGGGTTGGTGATCCCGCCCAGGATAAGCGCAACGACGATCAGCGCCTGGAACGACAGCGCCAGGAACGTTGCCGCCAGCATCACCACCGCAGCTATGCAGGACAGGACCATGATCAGCATCCGGCGGTCCATCCGGTCCGACAGGAACCCGATTGGGTATTGCAGCACCAGCCCGCCGACATACAGTGCGCCGACAAAGATCGAGATGTCGCGCACCCCCAACCCCTCTTGCGCGCCCCAGACCGACGCCATCCCGAACATGGCCGAAAAGACCCCCCCGGTCAGCAGCATCCCCGCGCACCCCAGCGGAGAGATGCGGAACAGATCGCGGAACGGCAGGCGGCGGGTGGAATCGAACGCCGGGGCCGGGGTCGGGGCCAGAAGGATCGGCATGAAGGCCAGCGACACCAGCACCGACGGGATGATGAACAAGGCAAAGCCCGACGTGTCGGGCAGGTTCAGCAGCACCTGGCTGGCGATGATCCCCAGCATCTGCACGATCATGTAGGCCGACAGCGCCTGGCCCCGCGTCTCGTTCGATGCGGTGTTGTTGATCCAGCTTTCCGCCGTGATGTAGATCCCCGAAAAGCAGAACCCCGCCAGCACCCGCAGCGCGGTCCAGACCACCCAGTCGGGATAGACCGGATAGATCACCAGAATGGCGCTGATGAACGACCCCAGCGCGGCAAAGACCCGGACATGGCCGACCCGGCGGATCATCCGGGGGGCGGCCCAGGACCCGAACAGGAACCCGGCGAAATAGGCCGCCATGACATAGGACAGCTGATAGGTGGTGAACCCCTCCAGGTTGCCGCGGATGCCCAGAAGCGTGCCCTGGATGCCGTTGCCCACCATCAACAGCAGGACGCCCATCAAGAGGGGCCAGGAATGGGTCAGGACCTTCAGCATCCGGGGGCTTTCGTCAAAGGGGCAGATTGAAACGCGGTGCAAGCCAGAGCAGCAGGAAGTACAGGACAATCGTCAGCCCGCACCCCAGACCAAGCGACAGCCAGAAGCCCGTTCCCGACCTGATCAGCCAGGGCACGACCAGAAACATCGGCAGCGAGGGCAGGACATACCAGAACGTCGCCTCGGCATGGGCCGCGATCCGCGCCGCGTCCCTGGTGTCGCGCCACAGCCAGATCATCGCGATGATCGACACCAGCGGCAGGGAGGCGACCAGCGCCGCCACACCCGGACTGCGCCGGGCGATCTCGGATATCGCGGCGATCAACAGGCCCGACAGGATGGCTTTCAGCGCAAACAGGCTCATGCGGACCGCTCCGGGATCAGAAGCGAGCTGTCGCCATAGGAAAAGAAGCGATAGCCGGCCCGGATGGCATGATCATAAATCCTGCGGGTCCGGCTTTCGCCCATCAGCGCGGCGACCAGCATGACCAGAGTGGACTTGGGCAGGTGGAAATTGGTCATCAGGCCCTGTATCGCCTTGAAGCGATAGCCGGGCGTAATGAAAATGTCGGTGTCGCCCGAAAAGGGATTGATGGTGCCATCCTTATCCGCCGCACTTTCGATCAGCCGAAGCGACGTCGTCCCCACCGCAATCAACCGCCCGCCTTTTTCGCGCACGCTGTTGAGGCGATAGGCCGTGTCGACGTCGATCTGCCCCCATTCATGGTGCATCCGGTGCTCGGTCGTATCCTCGGCCTTCACCGGCAGAAAGGTGCCCGCCCCGACATGCAGCGTCAGCGTCGCTGTCTCAACCCCCGCTGCCTCGATCCCCGCCATCAACTCGGGCGTAAAATGAAGCGATGCCGTGGGCGCCGCCACCGCGCCATCCTTTTGGGCGAACATGG
>JAKQLM010000221.1 GCA_029567145.1 Pseudomonadota bacterium | reverse complement strand
CGCCGCACCGATGACCAGCGCCACCCCGTCCAGGAAATCGCGCCGAGTGATGCCCCGATCCATCCCAAGCTGCTTGTCGCGGTCGCTGAACGGCATTGTCTGCTCCTGTCGCTGGTGGCTGCCACAGGCTGGACCGGGGTCGTCCCCCGGGTCAAGGATTCGCGCGGTCAAGACGTCGGGTGGTCAGGACCTGGTGGTCAGGAAATGGCGGTCAGGAAATGGCGGTCAGGAAATGGGGGGCTAGCCGTCGATGCGGGCGCCCATGATCGCGATGGCTTGCTGATAGACCTTGGCCGCGTTCCATTCCTTGATCACGGCAAAGTTCGGCTCGCCTTCCTGATAGCCCTTGCCGGGCTTCCAGCCCTTTTGCCGCAGGTAGTTGGCGGTCGAGGCCATGGCGTCGGCCAGATTGTAGAAATCCACCGCCCCGTCGCCGTTGCCGTCCACACCGTAGTTCAGCGCGTTGCCGGGCAGGAACTGGGTATGCCCAAGCTCGCCATGCTTGGCGCCAAGCGTCTTCATCGAGATCGAGCCCTGGTCGACCAGCTTTAGCGCGCCGATAAGGTGCGGGCGGAAAAAGTCGCTGCGGCGGCAATCATAGGTCAGGGTGGCGATGGCCGAGACGACATTGGTGTCGCCCATGAACCCGCCAAAGCCGGTCTCCATCCCGTGAATCGCGATCAGGACGCCCGCGGGGACGCCATAGGTCGCCTCCAGGCTGGCATAGAAATCGGCGTTCTTGGCCTTTTTGCTGCGGCCCTGGCTGATGATCGCATCCGCCCCGCGAACCTGCAGGAATTTCTCCAGGCTGTATTTGAAGCTCTTCTGGTTGCGGTCCGCGCCGATGGTGGCCTTGGAGTAGGAGGTCGCCATCAGCGCGTCGATCCCGCGCTTTCCGACGCCTTCGGCCTTGGCTTCGGCGGCCATTTCCGACTTCCAGCCTTCATACTGGCCGCCGGTATCGCTGCAACTGGCGGCCTGGACCGCATAGGGAAGGGCAGAGCAAAGGAGAATCGCGGAAAGACGGGAAAGAACGGTCACTGTCAGACACCCATGCAAGGACTTTGCGCCACAATATTGATAAGGCTGCAACAATCAAGCACGCCGCCGTGATCGGCGGGCATGTTGACCTGACATGTTGGTGAAGTGGCAGCCCGTAGGGGAGTCGAACCCCTCTTACCTGGTTGAAAACCAGGTGTCCTAACCGATAGACGAACGGGCCACGCTGTCGGTGGGCGGTGTCTAGAATCTGCGCGCGGGTTCTGCAAGCGGAAAATTGCGCGCCTTATGCCGGGGCGGCATCGTCCAGCCGCAACTGGACCCGGGTGCGGCCGTTCCAGTGGTTCAGCTCCAGCTTGCCAGCCAGATGAAACCGCCGGTGGCCCGAGTTTTCCAGCGCCGGGCCAAGCGGGCCGTCAAAGGCCCCGAAGGCGATGGCGTCCAAGCCGGGGCCTGCGCCGTCGCTGATCGTCAGCTTCAGGTGGCTGTCGCCGATCCGGCGGGCGCTGACGGCGGCATTGGCAAAGGCAAAGCGCGGGGCGGGGGCGGCGGCACCGAAGGGGCCTGCGTCCTCGATCTGCTCGATCAGGGCCACGGTGGCGGCGCTGGTGGCCAGAAGGCCGTCGATCCGCAGGTCCTGCGGTCCACCTGCCCCCGCGCCCTGGCGGGCCAGCAGGTCCGAGAGGCGGTCCATCGCGGGCTGCAGCTGCGCGCGGGTCAGGGACAGGCCTGCGGCCATCTTGTGCCCGCCGCCCTTGACGATCATCCCTTCGGCCGCAAGGCGCTGGATCGCGGCCCCCAGATCGACACCCGGCACCGACCGGGCCGAGCCCTTGCCGTCGTCGCCGTCAAATCCGATCACGACCGAGGGGCGGTGCGCGGCCTCTTTCAACCGGGCCGCGACGATGCCGACCACGCCGGGATGCCAGCCATCAGCGGCGGCCCAGACAAGGGGGGCGTCAAGCCCGCGCGACTCGGCCTGGGCCATGGCTTCCTCGCGCACTGCTTCGGTGATCGCGCGGCGGTCGGTGTTCAGCTGGTCCAGTTGGGCGGCGATGCGGGCGGCCTCGACCTCGTTGTCGGTGGCCAGAAGGCGCGCGCCGAGGTCGGCCTGGCCGATGCGGCCGCCGGCGTTGACCCTGGGGCCAAGCAGGAAGCCCAGGGAATAGGCCGTGGGGGCCTGGTCCATCCGCGAGACATCGGCCAGCGCGCGCAGACCCGGGCGGTCGCGGCGGGCCATGATCTTCAGCCCCTGCCGGACAAAGGCGCGGTTGAGGCCGATGAGGGGCGCCACGTCGGCGACGGTGGCCAGCGCCACGAGGTCGAGAAGGGCCATGAGGTCGGGGGTCTGCTGGCCGGTCTGCTTCAGGCGGCGGTTCGCTTCGACGAGAAGAAGGAAGACCACCCCGGCGGCACAAAGGTGGGCGAGAGAGCCGTCCTCGTCCTGCCGGTTGGGGTTCACGATGGCATGGGCCTGGGGCAGGGTCTCCAGTGCCAGGTGGTGATCCAGGATCACCACATCGGCCCCCTTGGCGGCGGCGACGGGGTCGTGGGACAGGGTCCCGCAATCGACGCAGAGGATCAGATCGTGGGCCGCGGCAAGCTGGGCCATCGCGGGGACGTTCGGGCCGTAGCCCTCGTCGATCCGGTCGGGGATGTAGAGGGTGGCTTGCAGCCCGAAATGCCGCAGCCAGACCATGAGGAGAGCGGCAGAGGATCCGCCGTCGACGTCGTAGTCGGCGAAGATGGCGATCCTTTCCCGGCGGGCGACGGCCTGCAGCAGGCGGTCGGCGGCGGGGGCCATGTCCTTGAGGGTGAGGGGGTCCGGCATCAGGTCGCGCAGGGCGGGGGCGAGGAAGGCGGGGGCATCCTCGGGGGTGACGCCGCGGGCGACAAGGATGCGGCAGAGGGGGAGGGGGAGGCGGGTCTGCTGGACCATCGCCTCGGCCAGCCGGTCCTGGGCGGGGTCGGGGCCGACCCAGCGGCGGCCGGTGAGGGAGGTCTCGACGTGGAGAAAGGCGGTCATTTGTCAGGGGTGCCGCAAAGGGGGCGGGCTGGCAAGGGGGGACAAGGAGTGTCCACAGTGGACAGATCGGGGTTATCGTTTGGAAACAGGGGGTTGGCTACGGGCGTTAAGAAAGGGGAAAGGATAGGCTTTCGCAACAAGGCCCGCAGGATCGGGAAGGCCGGGACTTGTTGCCAAAGGGGGAACCGAGCAAACTGGAGCGGAGCCAAAGGAACAGCGATGGAACGGACAGGCACTTATGATGACATGCTGGGCGCGGTAGGTTCCCTGATCACGCTCTGGGTCGGGATCGAGCGCATGGCGGAAAAGCTGGATGACGCGGCAGCGCATCCGTCGGGAGGCCCCCGCTTTCCAGGCGTGTCCACCCGGTTGGATCGCTGGGAGCGTCGGATCGCGGCAGATGCAGCGAACCGACCTTTCAGGTCGCTGCTTTCTCGGCGCCTGCGACAGCAGTTGCTAGCGGCGCAGCGCCTGCGCAATGGCATCTGCCACGGGCTGCAAGGGATCGCGGCGGCCAACAGCGAGCGACCGGGGCAAATAGGGTGGCGTGCCGGCAGCACTGAACAGTGCAGGACCTGGGCAGAGTTGCAGGCGCATTTCGCCTGGCTGTCGAAAGTCGCGTTTGCGCTGGAGATGCTGGAGGAAGGCGACATGTCCCGGCACGGCCGGATGCACGACACCGACGAAAACCGGGGCTGGTGGCAGGCGGAATACGGGATCGATCTTGCGCGGACCCGAACCGTGCGAGCCGAAGGTGGGCAGATTGCCCACCCTACGCCTGGTCAAGGCGGAAGACGTGCGGCGATGCTACCAGCCGCGCGAGAGTCGGGCTGAAGCCCGACCTAGGGGCGGGGTGGCGTGGCGGGGTAAACCCCGACCAACGGCGTCAGCGCATCGGGCTTTTGTAGGTCATCCGCCGGACGGAGCCGGTTTTGGAGCGCATCAGGATCGTTTCAAGCGTCACCCAGCCGGGTTCGCGTTTGATGCCGGCGAGGAGGGAGCCGCTGGTCACTCCGGTTGCGGCGAAGATCACGTCGGCGCGCACCAGATCGTCGCGGGTGTAGACGCGGTCGAAGTTGGTGATCCCGGCCTTGCGGGCGCGGGCGCGTTCGTCGTCGTTGCGGAACAGAAGCTTGCCGTAGAACTGCCCGCCCATGCATTTCAGCGCGGCGGCGGCCAGCACGCCTTCGGGCGCACCACCGCTGCCCATGTACATGTCGATGCCGGTGATCTCGGGCTCGGCGCAGTGCATGGCGCCTGCGACATCGCCGTCGGTGATCAGGCGGATGGCGGCGCCGGTGGAGCGGATTTCTTCGATCATCGCCTCGTGCCGGGGGCGTTCCAGGACGCAGACGGTGATATCCTCGGTCGAGCAGCCCTTGGCCGCCGCCAGCGCCGAGACACGCTCGGACGGGCTCATCGCCATGGTCACGGTGCCGGGGCGGAAGCCCGGGCCGATGGCCAGCTTTTCCATGTAGACATCGGGGGCATGCAGCAGCGTGCCGCGCGGCGCCAT
>JAKQLM010000191.1 GCA_029567145.1 Pseudomonadota bacterium | reverse complement strand
CCCCGCCAAGCAGGCGCACCGCGTTCGGGATCGCTTCCGAGGCGATTTTCAGCACCTGTTCCGCCGCATAGATCGACGGGGTGATCGAGGTCACGCCGATGATGTCGGGCTGCAGCGCCACCATCCGCGCGCGCAGGTCGTCGGGGCTGACATGCATCGTCATCGCGTCGATGAAATGGACGTCGTCGAACCCCTTGGCCTTCAGCGCGCCTGCCAGATAGGCGACCCAGGCCGGCGGCCAGTTCCCGGCAATCTCGGCCCCGCCAGAGTGGTAGTTCGGGTGAACGAAGAGGATACGCATCGAAGAGCCCCCACTTGTGTCAACTTAACTTGACAGTCTGGGGTTGACACCACCTTGATCCAGATCAAGTCGGGGTGCAGATCAAGGGGCGATCCAGATCAAGGGGGCCTATTCGCCGTCCTTGTTCAAAAGCCCGTACTTGCGCAGCTTCACATACAGCGATTGCCGCGACAGGCCCAGCATGTCCGCCGCCGCCACCCGGTTGTTGCGGGTCAGCTCCAGCGCGGTCTCGATGCACATCTTCTCGATGACATCGGTGGTCTCCGCCACGATGTCGCGCAAGGTCGACGACCCCACAAGCTCCATCACCGAGCGTGAGCCTTCGTCCGGCATCCCGCCCCCGGTCCGGCGCAGGGCGTCAGCGCGGCTGGCATCGCGCACCACCATGACCAGCACCGGATCGGGACGGTCGTTCAGCCAGCTTGCGGACAATTCCACCGCGATCTGGCCAGAAAAGTCGGTCGTCAACCGCGTGGCGTACAGCCGCAACTGCCCCGTGCGCTTGACGTTGTCCAGAAGCACCCGCAGGTCGATCTGGCCGCGCACCAGATAGTCGGCGATCGACCGGCCCCGCACCGCAGCGATGCCGCTGGCGTCGGTCAGGTTCAGGAACGCCTCGTTCGCGGCGCGGATCACCCCGTCGGCATCGGCAAAGACGATCCCATCCGCGCCTTCGTGGTACAGGCGGCTGAGGTTGTCGGCCAGATCGTCCAGAGGCCGCGCCGTGCGCTCGACGCTGTCGATCAGGCACAACAGCAGACGTTCGCCCGCAGCGCGGAACAGGCGCGGCGTGACCAGCACCCGGCGCTGCGACCGGCGGGTCGTGACCTCGACCGGGGTCGGCACCTCGGCGGTGGCGACATTGGCCAGCGCCTCCAGAAATTCGCCCCGGCGGCGGCCGTCGAATTCCTGCGCCACGGCAGCGCCGACCATTTCCGACCGCGCCCCGCCCAGAAGCTGCGCCGCCGCCGGGTTCAGGTCGGCGATCCGGCCCGAGGACATGCTGACCAGCATCACCGGGTCGCGCACGGTTTCCATCAGCACACGGTAGCGGGTGTCCAGCTCGCGCTGCGCCTCATAGTCGCGCTCCAGCGCCAGCTGCGCGGCGACCAGTTGCTGCTGCACCTCGGCCAGGGGTCGCAAGTCGCGCCCCAGCATCAGAAGCGACCCATCCGGCCCCAGCCGATGCAGCGAATAGCGCACCGGGAATTCCCAGATGTTCTGGCTGACATGGTTCAGCTCGACCCCCTGGACCTTGCGGCCCTGGTCAAGCTCGGTCAGCCGCATCTCCAGCTTGCGGCGGCTTTCGTCGGTCAGGATATCGGCCAGCGGCAGGCCCTCCCAGTCGGTCAACTGGCCAAAGGACCGATGCCCGGCATTCACCAGCACCGCCGCCACCCGCATCTGCGGCGTGATCATCAGGGTGATGTCCGAGATCGTCGCCAGAATCTCGGTCGCGAGATCCGGGGCGAGCATGGGCAACTTGCCCGAGTTCAGCAGATGGCGTCCATCCGTCGTCACGTCCGTACCAAACTTTCCATACTGGCCGCCCCTGCGGCCCTTTCCCGTTTCATGCGCCGCCTCTTTGGACCCGCCGCGCCGCGCCGTCCACCCCAGTCAGGGCCACCCCAGTCAGGGCCACCCCGGTCAGGGCCACCCCACTCAGCGCCACATCCGCATCGCTGGTCGCAAGGTCGGCCCCGGTCAAACGCGCGACATCCGCGCAGCGTTCCAGAACCGCCCCGCCCACCACAACCCGCACCGGATGCTCGACCGTCCGCCGGATCGCGCGGATCAGGCGCGCGCTCTGCTCCAGCTTCTCTTCGCAGGCCACCGACAGCAGCACGCAGTCAAAGCCGCGCCGCCGCAGCAGGCCTTGAACCAGGTCGGGCGTGGCCCCGGTCTGCAGCAACACCGAAACGCCGCGCCGCCGCAGGCGTCCCATCAGAACCAGCGCGCCGAAACTGTGCTGTTCGCCCTCGGGCAGCAAAAGCAGCGCCGTTGCGCTGTCCGGCCCCGCGCCATGGTTGCTGAACCAATCGCGCGAGATGTCGTGCAGCACGGCCTGCATCCGCGCCAGGCCGATGCTGACCTCGGCGAACCCCAGCGTGTCGTCCGCCCAGTCCTGCCCCAGCTTGCGCGCCACCGTCGGGAAATACAGATCGACCAGTTCGGCTTCGCTGACCCGTCGGCGCCGCAACGCGTCGCGCAGCGCCTGGAATTGCCCCGGATCGGCGGCGGCGACCGCCCGGGCCAGCGCATCGGTTTCCGACCGGGCGGGCAGGCGATCAAGGTCCACGGTCCGCTGCGACAGGCGTGCAAGAACGCTGCGCGCAAGTGACGACACGCCACCCGCCTCGCGCTCGCCCTGACCGCCATGCTGGCTGTCGCGCATCCCGCTCTCCGACCCATCATCGCCCGGGCCCGGGACCGTCCGGGGGCGCCCCCGGGCCGATCTGCAATCGCCAAGGCCCGGCGATCTTGCATCCCCTGAATGTCCGTCAAGGCGGTAGTGATGTCAAAGCAAATTGACACTGACGACGCAAGCTTGCCTGACGGGAAATAATTCCTGCAGAGCCGCAAGCAAAAACAAGGACTTCGCCGATGCCCCACCGGCCGGTCCCGCCCCGGGTTGGGCAGAGTGTGTCAGGATCACATGTGTAACTTTTGATTGACACTTCCGTGTTCGCGTCTAGTCTTGCCTAAGCAGACCCCTTGGGGGAGAGGGCCAGTCGCCGATGCAACTCAGCCAAGCCACAGGGCCACGGACGCAGCTTTATACTGCAGACCAGCGTGCGCGCCGCGATGCCTCGCGCTGGACGCTGGTGCAAGGCGTGCTGGCCCCGGCGCAGTTTCTGGCCTTTGCCGTGTCGCTGGCGCTGGTCCTGCGGTTTCTGGCCACGGGCGACGGTTACGGGGCGGCAACAGCCTCGGTTCTGGTCAAGACCGGGTTTCTGTATCTGATCATGGTGACCGGCGCGATCTGGGAAAAAGAGGTCTTCGGCCAGTACCTTTTCGCCCCCGCCTTCTTTTGGGAAGACGTGTTCAGCTTCGCGGTTATCGCCTTGCATTCCCTGTATATTTACGCGCTGTGGACCGGGGCCTTTTCCCCCCATGGCCTGATGCTGACAGCGCTGGCCGCCTATGCCGCCTATCTGATCAACGCGGTCCAGTTCATCCTGAAGTTGCGCCGTGCGCGGCTGGACACCGGGGGCGCAGCATGAGCCTGGACACCCCGCCGAAAGGGTGCAGCGACACCCCCGTCCTCAGGGAACGCGGCCAGCGCGAGGTGTTCTGCGGCCTGACCGGGATCATCTGGCTCCACCGCAAGATGCAGGACGCTTTCTTTCTGGTTGTGGGGTCGCGGACCTGCGCCCACCTGCTGCAAGCCGCCGCCGGGGTGATGATCTTTGCCGAGCCCCGCTTTGGCACCGCGATTCTCGAGGAAAAGGATCTTGCCGGTCTTGCCGACGCCAATGCCGAACTTGACCGCGAAGTCGCGCGCCTGCTGTCACGCAGGCCTGACATCCGGCAGCTGTTCCTGGTCGGCTCCTGCCCGTCCGAGGTCATCAAGCTGGACCTTGCCCGCGCTGCCGAACGGCTGAACGCGGCCTACGCCCCACAGGTCCGGGTGCTGAACTTTTCCGGCTCGGGGATCGAGACGACCTTCACCGAAGGCGAAGACGCCTGTCTCGAGGCGATGATTCCCGGCCTGCCCGCCACACAAGATCAGGGGCTTCTTGTCCTGGGCGCCTACCGGATGTTGTGGAAGACCAGATGCTCGCGCTGCTGGCGGCCATCGGGGTGCCCAACGTCCGCTGCCTGCCCGCGCGCCGATCCTCTGCGCTGCCCGCCGTTGGGCCGAACACCCGCATCGCTCTGGTCCAGCCGTTCCTGGGCGCGACCCATGCCGCCTTGATCAAGCGCGGTGCACGCCACGTTGCGGCCCCCTTCCCCTTTGGCGCGGAAGGCACGACGCTTTGGCTGCATGCCGTCGCCGCCAGTTTCGGCATCCCCCGCGACCGGGTCGAGGCCGCCATCGCCGCCCCCCGCGCCCGGGCCGAACGTGCCCTGGCCACTGTCAGCCAGACCCTGCGCGGCAAGCGGATCTTCTTCTTCCCCGACAGCCAGCTGGAAATCCCCCTCGCCCGCTTTCTGGCCCGCGAATGCGGCATGATCCCGGTCGAGGTCGGCACCCCCTACCTGCACCGCGAACTCATGGCGCCCGAGCTGGCGCTTCTGCCCGAAGGCCCGACGCTCTCCGAAGGCCAGGACGTCGAACGCCAGCTTGACCGCGTCCGCGCCGCCCGGCCCGACCTGACGGTCTGCGGTCTGGGCCTTGCCAACCCCTTGGAGGCCGAGGGGCTGGCGACCAAATGGGCGATCGAGCTGGTCTTCACGCCCGTCCATTTCTACGAACAGGCCGCCGATCTGGCAGGACTTTTCGCAAGGCCCCTGCGCCGCCGCGCCCTCCTGACACCGGAGGCCGCAGAATGACCCAGCCTTTCATTCTGGTCCAAATATCCCGGGGTCCGGGGCAGCGCCCCGGAGGCCAGCCATGAAGCTCACGCTCTGGACCTACGAAGGCCCGCCCCACGTTGGCGCAATGCGTGTCGCCACCGCGATGAAGGGCCTCCATTACGTCCTGCACGCCCCGCAGGGCGACACCTATGCCGACCTTCTGTTCACGATGATCGAGCGGCGCAATCACCGCCCGCCGGTCACCTACACCACCTTCCAGGCCCGCGACCTGGGGGCCGACACCGCAAACCTCTTCAAGGACGCGGCCCGGGATGCCTTTGCCCGCTTTCAGCCGCAGGCGATGATCGTCGGCGCCTCCTGCACCGCCGAGCTGATCCAGGACGATCCCGGCGGCCTGGCCGAGGCGCTGGCCCTGCCCTGCCCCGTGATCCCGCTGGACCTGCCCTCCTACAGCCGCAAGGAAAACTTCGGCGCGGACGAGACGTTCTTCCAGATCGTCAAGGGTCTTGCCAAGCCCCTCCCCCGCACCGAAAGCGTCACCTGCAACCTGATCGGCCCGACCGCGCTGGGGTTCCGCCACCGCGACGACGTGACCGAATTGACCCGGCTTCTGGCCACCATGGGCATCACCGTCAACGTCTGCGCGCCGCTTGACGCCACCCCCGCCGACATCTCCCGCCTGGGGGCCGCGCATTTCAACGTGCTGATGTATCCCGAAACCGCCGAGACAGCCGCCCGGCATCTGGACAAGGCCCTGGGCCAGCCCTTCACCAAGACCGTCCCGATCGGCACCCACGCCACCCGCGATTTCCTGGCCGAAGTGGCCTTGATCACCGCCCTGCCCCTGCCGCCCGAGTCCGGCCTGCGCCAGCCCTGGTATGCGGCCAGCGTCGACAGCACCTACCTGACCGGCAAGCGCGTCTACATCTTCGGCGACGGGACCCACGCCATCGCCGCCGCCCGCATCGCGGCGAAAGAGATCGGGTTCGAGGTCGTCGGCCTTGGCGCTTACAACCGCGAACAGGCCCGCCCGGTCCGCGCCGCCGCCAAGACCTACGGGCTGGAGGCGCTGATCACCGACGACTATCTGGAAGTCGAGGCCGAGATCGCCCGCCTGCAACCCGAACTGATCCTTGGCACGCAGATGGAACGCCATATCGCCAAGCGGCTGGGCATTCCCTGCGCCGTGATCAGCGCGCCGGTCCACGTCCAGGACTTCCCGCCCGCTACAGCCCGCAGATGGGCTTTGAAGGCGCGAACGTGATCTTCGACACCTGGGTGCATCCCTTGGTCATGGGGCTGGAAGAGCACCTTCTGACCATGTTCCGCGAGGATTTCGAGTTTCACGACGCCGCCGGTCCCAGCCACCACGGGGCCAAGGCAAGCGCCCGACCCGAGGCTACTGTGGCCGCGGTGGATGCCTCCGGCGGGGATATTTTGGCCAGTATGAAAGGCGGGGCCGGTGAGGCGGACGAGGTCATCTGGCTGGCCGATGCCGAACGTGAGTTGCGCAAGATCCCGTTCTTCGTGCGCGGCAAGGCGAAACGGAACACCGAGAAATTCGCCGCCGACAAGGGCGTGACCGCGATCAGCATCGACACATTGTATGAGGCAAAGGCCCATTATGCGCGATGACGGGCACATCAAGGCGCTGGAAGCGAAAGCGGAGGCAAAGCCCTACCGGTTCGTCATCCTGACGCTGGACGCCCATAGCGCGGGGCCGGCCGCCCGCATCGCGCCTCGTCTGGCGCGTGACTTTCCGGGGCTGGACATCAGCGTCCATGCCGCCGCCGAATGGTCGGAAAACCCCGCTGCCCTGACCCGCGCCAAGGCTGCCGTTGCGGGCGCGGACATGGTGGTGGCGAACCTGCTGTTCCTGGAGGAACATCTGAACGCCATCGTCCCGGTGTTGCACGAGGTCCGGCCCCGGCTGGACGCCATGGTGGGCGTCATCGCCGATCCGCAGATCGTCAAGCTGACCAGGATGGGCGATCTGGACATGTCCAGGCCCGCGAGCGGAGCGATGGCGTTCCTGAAGAAGCTGCGCGGGAACTCCGCACCTTCGGCAGGGTCGGGCCAGAAGCAGATGGCGATGCTGCGCCGCCTGCCAAAAATTCTGCGCTGGATTCCGGGCAAGGCCCAGGACATGCGGGCCTGGTTTTTGTGCATGCAGTACTGGCTGGGCGGGTCCGACGACAATTTTGACGGGATGATCCGGTTCCTTTTGGGCCGCTATGCCACCCGTCCCGGCTGGAAGGGCGGCAATGCTCCGGCGCCGGTCGATTATCCCGAAGTCGGGCTTTACCACCCGTCGCTCAAGGCCCGGATCACGACCGAAGCGCGCGACCTGCCCCGCCCGAAGGGGGCGACCGGCACTGTGGGCCTGTTGATGCTGCGGTCCTACATCCTGTCGGGCGACACCGCCCATTACGACGCCGTGATCCGCGCGTTCGAGGCGAAGGGGCTGGCCTGCGTGCCCGCCTTTGCCGGGGGCCTGGACGGCCGCCCCGCGATTGCCGCCTATCATCAGGGCAAGGTGGATGCTTTGGTGTCCCTGACCGGCTTCAGCCTTGTCGGCGGCCCGGCCTACAACGACAGCGCGGCGGCGGTTGAAACCCTGTCCGCGCTGGATGTGCCCTATATCGCCGCGCACCCGTTGGAGTTTCAGACGATCAGCCAGTGGCAGGCGTCCTCTGGCGGGCTTGGACCGGTGGAAACCACCATGCTGATCGCTTTGCCCGAGATTGACGGCGCGTCGAACCCCACGGTCTTTGCGGGCCGTGAAGGGTCAAGCGACGCCACCGCCCTTGATGCCCGCGCGATGCGCCCCTGTGTGGAACGGATCGCGGCGCTGGCCGACAAGACCGCGCGGCTGGCCCGGCTGCGGCGGCTGGCGGCCAAGGACAAGCACCTGGCCATCGTGCTCTATGGCTTTCCGCCGAATGCCGGGGCGGCAGGGACCGCGGCCTACCTTGGCGTCTTTGAAAGCCTGTTCAACACCTTGCACGCCTTGCAGGCCGAAGGTTACGACCTGACGCCTCCCGGCAGCGTGCAGGCGCTGCGCGAGGCGGTCCTGAAGGGCAACGCCGACCGCTACGGCCAGCCTGCCAACGTCCACACCACCGTTTCCGCCGCCGACATCGTCGCCAGGACTCCCTGGCTGAAGGACATCGAGGCCACCTGGGGCCCCGCCCCCGGCCGCCACCAGACCGACGGGCGCGGGGTGCATGTCCTGGGCGCGCGGTTCGGCAAGGTCTTTGTCGGCCTGCAGCCGCTGTTTGGCTATGAGGGCGACCCGATGCGGTTGCTCTTTGAAAAGGGCTTTGCGCCGACCCATGCCTTCACCACCTTCTACCGCTGGCTGCGCGAGGATTTCGCCGCCGATGCCGTCCTGCACTTCGGGATGCATGGCGCGCTGGAGTTCATGCCGGGCAAGCAGGCGGGCCTTTCGGGCGACTGCTGGCCCGACCGGCTGATCGGCAACCTGCCGAACATCTACCTTTATGCCGCGAACAACCCGTCCGAGGCGACCCTCGCCAAGCGCCGGTCGAACGCGATCACCGTCACGCACCTGACGCCGCCCCTGGCGCGGGCGGGGCTGTACAAGGGGCTTGTCGACCTCAAGGACACCCTCACCCGCCTGCGCGGCCTCGCCCCGGACGCGGTCGAACGCGGCGAGATGGAGCTTCTGGTCCGCGAACAGGCCGAAGCTTTGGACCTGACCGGCGACACCGACGCGCTGTGGCTGAAGCTGCTGGAAACCGAAGGCGCCCTGATCACCGATGGCCTGCATGTGCTGGGCAAGACGCCCGACGCCGCCACGCTGGCCGAACTTTTGTCCCTGTTGCCCGAGGACGCCCGCGAGGACGCCGCCCGTCACCTGATGGCCGACGATGAGATGCAGGGCCTTCTCCGTGCGCTGTCGGCCCGGTTCATCGCGCCGGTGCCGGGGGGCGACCTGATCCGCTCGCCCGCGATCCTGCCGACGGGGCGCAATATCCACGCGTTTGACCCGTTCCGGATGCCGACCGCCTTCGCGCTGGCCGATGGGGCCGCCCAGGCGCAGCGCCTGCTGGACGCGCATCCACGCCTGCCGCAATCGGTGGCGCTGGTCCTGTGGGGGTCGGACAACATCAAGTCGGACGGCGGCCCGATTGCTCAGGCTTTGGCGCTGATGGGGGCGACCCCTCGGTTCGATCACTACGGCAGGCTTTCGGGCGCGGACCTGATCCCGCTGTCACAGCTTGGCCGCCCACGGATCGACGTGGTGATGACCCTGTCCGGCATCTTCCGCGACCTTCTGCCCCTGCAGACCCGGATGCTGGCCGAAGCCGCCTGGAAATGCGCCAGCGCGGATGAACCCCTGCAACAGAACTTTGTCCGCGCCCATGCGCTGGCCTATGCCGACGAGATGAACGTGCCCCTGGAAACCGCTGCCCTGCGCGTGTTTTCCAACGCCGAGGGCACCTATGGCGCGAACGTCAACACGCTGGTCGGATCGTCGGCCTTTGGCGACGAAGACGAACTGGCGGATGCCTACGAGGCGCGCAAGGGCTTTGCCTACGGGATGAACGGCAAGGCGGTGAAGGTGCCGCAGCTTCTGCAAACCGCGCTGCGGGACGTGGATCTGGCCTATCAGAACCTGGAATCGGTCGAACTGGGCGTCACGTCCGTCGACCACTACTTTGACACGCTGGGTGGGGTGGCCCGCGCCGTCCGCCGGGCGCGGGGGGGTGAGGCGACGCCGGTCTACATCGGCGACCAGACGCGGGGCGGCGGCAAGGTGCGCACGCTTCAGGACCAGATCGCGCTGGAAAGCCGGTCGCGCACCTTGAACCCCAAGTTCTACGAAGGCCTTCTGCGCCACGGGGCCGAGGGCGTCCGCCAGATAGAGGCGCATGTGACCAACACGATGGGCTGGTCGGCCACCACCGGCCATGTCGACCCTTGGGTCTACCAGCGCCTGTCGGAGACCTTTGTCCTTGACGACGCGATGCGCGAGCGGCTGGCGAAGCTGAACCCGGAGGCGTCATCCCGCATGGCCGGGCGGCTCCTGGAGGCATCAGACCGGCAATACTGGCAACCCTCGGCCGAGACTTTGGCCGCCTTGCAACAGGCGGCGATGGACCTGGAAGACCGGATGGAAGGGATCGCAGCGGAATGACGCACGGTTTGCCCAACGGAGCCTGTCGGAGCGGGGGGCCAGCCCCCCGCACCCCCCGGGATATTTGCACCAGAATGAAAGACGGGTCAGAGCCAGGCGCCGCGAGCGGTGCCGATGGCCTGGGTAACGTTGGAGAATCCGTCGTTCGCGAGAAGGGCGTCGAGGCCTTTCGCGATGCGGGGGACGAGGGAAATACCTTCGTAGACCATTGCCGTGTAGAGCTGCACCGCCGAGGCCCCGGCGCGGATCTTGGCGTAGGCCTGTTCGGGGGTCGAGATGCCGCCGACGCCGATCAGGGGCAGGTTTCCGCCGGTCAGTTGCGAAAGCTGGGCAAGCACGCGTGTGGACTTTTCGAACATTGGGGCGCCGGAAAGTCCACCTTGCTG
>JAKQLM010000188.1 GCA_029567145.1 Pseudomonadota bacterium | reverse complement strand
GACAGTGAAGATCGTCATGCTGATGCTGATGATCATGTCGTTCTGGTCGTGGGCGATTATCATCCAGAAGCACCTTGTCCTGCGCAAGGCGCGGGCCGAGGCAGCGATTTTCGATCGGGCGTTCTGGTCGGGCGAACCCCTGGACGAGCTTTACGAAAAGATCGGGCAGGACCCGCAGGGCCAGTCGGAAAAGATCTTTGCGGCGGGCATGCTGGAGTGGCGGCGCAGTCACAAGCAGGACGGCGGGTTGATCGCGGGCGCGCAAAGCCGGATCGACCGGGCGATGAACGTGGCGATTTCCCGCGAAAGCGAGGCGATGAACCGGGGGCTGAGTTTCCTGGCCACCACGGGGTCGGCTGCAACCTTCATCGGGCTTTTCGGCACGGTCTGGGGAATCAAGCACAGCTTCGAGCAGATCGCGATTTCGCAGAACACCAACCTTGCCGTCGTGGCCCCCGGGATCGCCGAGGCGTTGCTGGCGACGGGTGTGGGTCTGGTCGCGGCCATTCCGGCGACGATCTTCTACAACAAGCTGAGCGCCGATATCGACCGGGTGCTGGGCGGGTATGAGGCCTTTGCCGACGAGTTCGCGACGATCCTGTCGCGGCAGCTGGATTCCTGACCATGGGCGCGGGTGTGGTGAAATCGGGCGGCGGCGGTCGGGGCCGACGTCGCGGTGGCCGGTCGGCTGCGATGAGCGACATCAACATCACGCCGATGGTGGACGTGATGCTGGTGCTGCTGATCATCTTCATGGTGGCCGCGCCAATGCTGACGGTGGGCGTGCCGGTTGAACTGCCGAAGACGGCGGCGGGGGCCTTGCCGACCGAACAGGAAGAGCCGCTGACGATCACGCTGACGGCGGATGGCAAGATCGCGATCCAGCAGACCGAGGTTTCGGATGCCGAGATGATCCCCAAGCTGTCGGCGATTGCTGCCGAGCGGACGTCGAAGAAGGTGTTCCTGCGGGCGGACGGGGCGATTGCCTATGCGCGGGTGGCGCAGGTGATGGGTGCCTTGAACGCGGGCGGGTTCAACGAGATCGGCCTTGTGACGGACGCCGAGGGGCCAAGCTTTGGCGCGGGCGACGCGTCTGAAGGTCAAACGGACGCTGGATCGGACGGCTGAGGCGGATGGAGAAGCGGTTCCAGACGGGGACGGTGGTTTCGGCGCTCGGGCACGCAGGGGTGATCCTGTGGGTGCTGGTCGGCGACTGGCTGTTCGCGCCTGATCCTGCGCCG
>JAKQLM010000167.1 GCA_029567145.1 Pseudomonadota bacterium | reverse complement strand
GATGAACCGCTCGAACACCATCGTCCCGATTTCGGGGCTGACCGAAGTCACCCCCAGCGCAAAGCAGACCACGCTGTTGGCCGCCGAGCCGCGCCCCTGACACAGGATATTCTGCGACCGGGCAAAGGCCACGATGTCATGGACCGTCAGGAAATACGGCTCGTACCGCAGCTTGCCGATCAGGGTCAGCTCATGCGCCATCTGCGCCCGCACCTTTGCGGGCGGACCTTCGGGATAGCGCCAGTGCAGCCCCGCCTCGGCCAGCCGGGCCAGACGCTGGCTGGCGGTCTCATTGGGGGCGTTTTCGGACGGGTAGTCGTACTGCAACTCGTCCAGCGAAAACGCGGCGCGGGCGGCGACCTCTCCGGCGTTGTGGACCGCCGCCTCATGGCCCTTGAATATCCGCAGCATCTCGGCCCTGGACCGCAGGCGGCCCTCGTTGTTGGGCAAGGCCCGGCGACCCAGCTTGTCGACCGTGACCCCAAGGCGGACCGCCGTCAGCACATCGGCCAGCCGCCGCCTGCCGCCGTGGTGCAGGAACGGCAGGGCCGTGGCGACCGGCGGGATGCCCAGCGCGCGGGCCGTCGCCGCAAGGGTCTGGAACCGTTCGGGGTCCTGCCCGTCATAGCGCGGTGCCAGCGCCAGGCTGACCTGACCGGGAAACCGGTGATGCAGCTTGCCGACATGCGCCCGCCAGCGCGCAGCATCGCCCATCGGCGCGGGTGGAGCGATTGCCAGCGTCAGGTGCCGGTCCGGCGGCAGGACCAGCAACTCCAGCCCTTCGCCCCAGTCCAGAAGGTCGGACAGCTCCAGCCGACACTCGCCCTTCGGCGCGCGCAACTGGCCAAGACTGAGCAGCCGCGACAGCCGCCCCCACCCCGCCCGGTCGCGCGGCAGGCAGGTGACCTGAAACCCGTCAGTCAGGACGATCCGCGCCGCCGGGATCAGCCGGATGCGCGGCCCCCCCTCCCGCGCCAGCTCCCGCGCGCGGGTATGCGCCCGCACGATCCCGGCGACCGAGTTCACATCGGCCACCGCCAGTGCGGGCATGCCCATTTCAGCGGCACGGGTGATCATCTCCTCGGGGTGCGAAGCCCCGGTGAGGAAGGTGAAGTTCGTCAGCGTGGAAAGTTCGACAAAGGGCATCGGCGGGCGACTCGGCTTGGCGACTCGGAAAGAACAAAGAAAGAACATACTGCCACGCCCGCGCCCGCCCGACCAGCCGCATCGCGGGTCGGGACGGGTATTGAACAGAGCGCGTGCCGCGCAAGCCCATGTCTCGCCTTATGCGCGAAGAGTGCGCAACGGCTCGGTCATTGGGGGCGCTTCGCCCCCCAAACCCCCAGAGGATACTTGGGCAAATGTGAAAGATCAGCGCAGCAGCGCCAGCACCTCGAGGCTGGGATAGCCGTCGGGAACCCGCCCGCGCGCTTTCTGGAACGCCTTGACCGCCGCGATGGTCTTTGGCCCCATCCGGCCATCCACCCCACCGGGATCGAACCCGGCGCGGCCCAGAAGGTCCTGCAGCTCCTTGCGCTCGTTCAGCGTCAGCGCCCGCAACTCACGCGGCCAGGCGGCGGCGATCGGTGGCCCGCCCTTGATCCGGTCGGCAAGGTGGCCGATGCCGATGATATAGGCGTCGGCGGTGTTGTAGTGCTCGATCACCTGGAAGTTCGGCCAGATCAGGAACGCCGCCCCCCGGTGCCCCCCCGGCAAAAGGATCGACCCCGGCCCGTGGTCCGGCAGATCGTCACCCGTCGCAGTCCGCACCCCCAGCGCCTGCCAGTCGGCCACCGGCTTGACCACCCGCTCGGTGGTCTGGTCATAGTCGAAACCTTCGGGCAGCGTCACCTCCAGCCCCCAGGGCTGCCCCATGGTCCAGCCCCAATGCCGCAGGTAGTTGGCGGTCGAGGCCAGGGCGTCGGCGGGGTCTTCCCCCCACAGGTTCCGCTTGCCGTCGCCATCGAAATCGACCGCGAAGTTCTGCCAGCTGGAGGGCATGAACTGCGTATGCCCGCTTGCCCCGGCCCAGCTGCCGGTGAAGGTTTCCACATGCCCGCCATCGACGATCTTCAAGGCGGCGATCAGTTCGGCCTCGAAGAACGCGCCCCGGCGTCCGTCATAGGCCAGCGTCGCCAGGGACCCCAGCACCGGCAGGTCGCCGCGAAAGGTGCCATAGGCGCTTTCCAGCCCCCAGACCGCGACGACGATCTCCTTCTCCACCCCATAGTCCGCCTCGATCCGCTCCAGCAGGTCGCGGTTGCGGTCCAAGGCCTTGATGCCCAGCGCCACCCGGTCCTCGGACACCGCCGTGTCCAGGTAATCCCACACCGTCTTGGTGAATTCGTTCTGGTTGCGGTCGCGTTCCACCACCTTGGGGTCGAACGCCACCCCGCGCAGCGCCGCATCAAAGGTCGCCGCCGGAACCCCCGCCGCCAGGGCGCGCGGGCGAAACGCCTCAACCCAGGTCTCAAGCCCCGCTTGCGTGCCCATCTCCACCTTCGCCTCTCCCGTCGCATCCGGAATCACGGTCTGCGCCCCGACCGGACCAGACAACATCACCCCGATCACCCAAGCGATTGCCCGCATCATTCCGCCCAACCCCAAACAATATGACTCAAACTTGCGCTTGCTCTTTTGGAAATACTCCACGGGGTAAGCCAGTGGATTTCGCCATTGGTTCAAGAAACCACTGGCTCGGGGGGTGTGAAACCCCCGCTCCGTCATTTCCGCTTGCGCACCACGCGGCGCTTGGCCGCTGCCTGTGCCGGCCTGCGCGGTTGATATTTGCCCCCCGCCCGGCGCGGCGGACGCAGCGTCGCGCCTTCCACCGACAACAGGTCCAGAAGCAGCCCGCCGGTCACCGGCACCGCTTCGGCCAGCCGCACCATGACTTTCTGCCCGATGCACAGGGTCAAGCCGGTCTCTGCCCCCATCAGCGTCTGGCTGCCCTCGTCATAGTGAAAGAACTCGCGCCCCAGCGACCGGATCGGAATAAGGCCATCCGCCCCGGTCTCGTCCAGCCGGATGAACAGCCCGAACCGCTGCACCCCCGAGATGCGCCCCGAGAATTCGGCCCCGACCCGGTCGGCCAGATAGGCCGCCAGGTAGCGGTCATTGGTATCCCGTTCCGCTGCCATGCTGCGCCGTTCGGCGTCCGAGATCAGCTTGCCCGTCTCCTCCAGGTTCTCGATGTCCCAGGCCGACAACCCATCCTGACCCCAGCCATGCCCGGCGATCAGCGCCCGATGCACGATCAGGTCGGAATAGCGCCGGATCGGGCTGGTGAAATGCGCATAGTTGCGCAAGGCCAGCCCGAAATGCCCGAAGTTCTCCGGGTGGTAATAGGCCTGGGTCATCGACCGCAGGGTCGAGATGTTGATCAGCTCGTCAAACTCCGTCCCCTGCGCCTGTGAAAGCAGCCGGTTCAGGTGCTGCGTCTTCAACACCTGCCCCTTGGCCAGCGTCATGCCTGCGCCCTCGGCCACCTCGCGCAAGCTGTCCAGCTTCAGCGGCGACGGCTCCTCATGCACCCGGAACAAGAGCGGCCGCTTCAGCCGGATCAGCTCTTCGGCGGCGGCGACGTTCGCCAGCACCATGAACTCCTCGATCAGGCGATGCGCCTCCAGCCGTTCCTTGAACGCGACCGAGGCGACGCGGCCCTGCTCATCCAGCACGATCTTGCGTTCCGGCAGGTCCAGCTCCAGCGGCTGCCGCACTTCGCGCGCCCGCATCAACGCGGCATAGGCCCCGTAAAGCGGCGTCAGGACCGACGCGACCAGCGGTCCGGTCACGTCATCCGGCGTCCCGTCCACCGCCGCCTGCACCCGCTCATAACTCAAAGAGGCGACCGACCGCATCAGCCCGCGCAGAAAGCGGTGACTGCGCTTGGCGCCATCCGCGCCGATCACCATGCGCACCGCCAGACAGGCGCGGTCCACGCCCTCATGCAAGGAACACAGATCGCCCGACAGGATATCGGGCAGCATCGGCACCACCCGGTCGGGGAAGTAGGTCGAGTTGCCGCGCTTGCGCGCCTCGCGGTCCAGCGCCGACCCCGGCGTCACGTAATGCGCCACATCGGCAATGGCGACCCACAGGATGAACCCGCCGGGGTTGCCCGGATCAGGGTCCACTTCGGCCAGCACCGCGTCGTCGCGGTCACGGGCGTCCGCCGGGTCGATGGTCAACAGGGCCAGATCGCGCAGATCCTCGCGCCCCTTCAGCCCGACCGGAGCCGCCGCATCCGCCTCGGCAATCACCGCGTCCGGGAAGCTGTCGGGAATCCCATGCTGATGGATGGCAATCAGGCTCGCCGCGCGCGGCCCCGCCGGATCGCCCAGCCGTGCCACGATGCGCGCAGCAGGCAGACCCAGACGCCGCGCACCCACGGCCTCGGCCTCGACCAGCTCGCCGTCCCTGGCCCCCATCGTCATGTCGGGCGACACGCGCCATTCCTTGTCCGACCCCTTGTCGACCGGCTGGATCCGCCCGCCCTCGGCATTGGACCGGAACACGCCCAGCACCTTGGTCGGGTTCGACCCCAGCTTGCGGATCAGCCGGGCCTCGTAGACGTAATCGTCCAGATCGACCTTCGCCAGCCGCGCCAGAATCCGGTCGCCCCCGCCCAGGGCCGGATCGCCCTTCTTCGCGATGATCAGGATGCGGGGGCTGTCGTCCACGCCTTCCTCCAATGGTCGGGCATACAGATCCCCGGCCCTGTCCGGCGGCAGGACCTGCAACACCGCCACCGGCGGCAACACGCCCTTTTCATGGAACCGGCGCGCGGTCTTTTCCACCACGCCCTCGCCCTCCAGTTCGCGCAGCAGGCGCTTCAGCTCGATGCGGCCATCACCCTTGATGCCAAACGCCTTGGCAATGTCGCGCTTGGCCGAAAGGCCGGGATTCTCGGAAATCCACTGGCGGATTTCATCCTTGGAAGGGAGTGTTTTCATGGCGAAAGACCTAGCACGACGCAGTCCCCAAGACCACCCGGCAGCAGATTGCCCTTTTCCAAATACTCTCTGGGGGTTTGGGGGGCGACGCGCCCCCAAGACGCCGAGCCGTTGCGCACTCTTCGCGCAAAAGGCGAGACAAAAGGAACGCGGCGCAAGCCGCTCAATTTGAAAGCCGCTGGCTACAGGGCGCGGCGCATGTGGCGGTGCGGGATGCCCGCGTCCAGGAACTCGTCGCCTTCCACCACGAACCCCAGCTTTTCGTAGAATCCCGTCGCGTGGCTTTGCGACCCCAGACGGGCCTCTGTCACCCCGGGAACCCGCCGCAATTCCTCCAGCGCCGCAAGGATCAGCGCCGCTCCCAGCCCGGTTCCCCGCGCTGCAGGCAGAACGCAGACCCGGCCGATCTTGCCCACCGCGCCCTTGACCAAAAGCCGCGCCGTGCCGACCGGGGCATCCCCATCCACCGCCAGCAGGTGAATGGCGCTGTCGTCCAGCCCGTCCACCTCGTCGGCCTCGGACACGCCCTGCTCGTTGATGAACACCTCCCGGCGCAAGGCCCGGCAGGCCGCGATGTCCCGCGTGACCCGGATCATGCGAAATAGTCCCGCAGGATGCGGCCATAGATCGCCTTCAGGCTGTGGATATGCGCCA
>JAKQLM010000125.1 GCA_029567145.1 Pseudomonadota bacterium | reverse complement strand
TCAAAGGCGGGCAGGGTCGAGGGCAGGGTGATCGGCATCGGTCTGATCCTTTCGGGTGACGGCAAGACCTAGGGGAATTGGGCGGCTGCATCAAGGGTCGCCGTGTCCGGGCTTCGCGCGGTTTTCACGCGCTTCTCACGCCGCGCCGGGGCCGGTCCGGGGTAGTCTGGCTGCATTGATGAAGGACATTTGTGATGCGCGCATTTTCCGGGGCGATGGCCCTGTTGGGGCTGGTGTCCTGCACGCCGGTCGATGTCTCGCCCGAGGTTGTCGCGTTCTCGGGCGGGGTGACCAAGGCGACGACGGCACTTAAGGACGATCTGGCCGGTCGTGCGGCGGGTGAAGAGGCGGCGGCGCGGGCTGGGGCGCTGGCGTCGGGAGACTTGCTTTATGCGCCGCCCGCGGCCTGTGTGCTGGCGGCAAGCGGGGTCGGGGCGGCGGGCGACTGTCGGCTGGACCCGCTGGTGCGCGCAGCGGCGGACCCGGGGTCGGCGACGGCGATGCTGGCCTATCTGGACCTGCTGCAGGCCTATGCCGAGGCGCTGACCCTGCTTGCCACCGGGAAGGAGCCGGACACGGTGGGCAAGGCGCTTGGCGGCGTGGTGGGGGCGGCGGAGGATCTGACCGACGTGGTGCCGGACCTGGCTGACCAGACGCGCGCGATCAGCCGGGTGAACGCGCCCCTGGCCAAGGTCAGCGGGCGGCTGGCCGAGGCGCAGCGGTTGCGGCTGATCCGGGCGCTGGTGCGCGATGCGGGGCCGGGGGTGACGGCGGCGCTAGACCGGCTGATCGCCTACCGCGAGGTCGATGGCGGGCTTTTGTCCGGGGCCGAGGCGCTGAACACCGGCTATGACCGGATGGAGACCGCGCGCCGGTCGGGCGATGCGGCGGGCTATGCGGCGGCGGTTGCCGCCTATGAGGCCGCCCATGCCGAGCTGCAGCGGCGACTGGCCGACAGTGACGCAGGCCGCCTGCTGCTGATCCGCGAGGCGAAACTGGGATTGGAAGCGCGGTTGGAGAAGCCCGGAAGTCTAAGCGATTACATGGAGTTGATTGACACTCTTGGCGCGCTGTCCAGGGCTGTGAACGGCTGAAGGAGACAGGGATGACCGACCTTAACGCAACCGCCCGGGTCCAGTTCAACACGCTGAAGATCATCTGCGCCGAGGCGCTGGCCGATCTGGCGGACCGGCTGGCCGAGGCGGGGGACGACGGCCTGCGCCGGTCGATCATCGACCGGATGCAGGGACTGAACGGCCGGGTGCTGGAAATCCGCCGGGCCGAGATCGCCTATCTGAACGCAACCCTGGCCGAAGATGTCGCGCTGAAACGGCTGCAAGGCGCGATCCGGACGGCGGATGCCGGGCTCAAGCAATTGCAGAAGCTGCAGACCGTGCTGGAGGGCGCGACCAAGCTTCTGGGCGTGCTGGGCAAGCTGGCCCGGCAGTTCGGCTAGGGCTGGCCCCGGTCGATGGCCCGGGCCAGAAGGCTGTCGAAATCGGCGGCGCTGCGGACCTGCGCCACCTCTTCGGCGGTGATGGTCACGCCCCATCGGGCCATGGCGGCATAGCGGGGCTGACGGTGCGCCAAGGCGCGGGCATAGGTCCAGCGCACGAAATGATCAGGGTCGCAGGTTTCTTCGGTAACTGAATGGGTTGCGCGGTATTCCTCCCACGCAGCATGAAGAAAATGCGGCTGATAGTACATCGGCTTTGGGGCGCGGTCAAAGCGCCGGACAAGTTCCGCCGTATGGGCATCCGTCCCCTTGATCCAGACCAGAAGCAGCGTGTCCGCCAGTTGCCGCATCACCGGGTCGGCGGGATCGGCAGGCTCCACCACCTCGCAGATCGACCCCGAGGTGTCGCAGACGAAGTTCGGATAGCCGTAGATGTCCGTCGCCCGCTCCATGAAGCGGGCGGTGTCCAGTGTCGCGGCCACTTCGGCGGCGCGGTGCTGGTCCTGACGCTTCATGTATTCGGCAAAGCGCAGGCCGCCCTTGGCCGGATCGCCGGGCTTGCCAAGGTAGGTGGACAGGGGCGCCAGATTGTCGAATGTGATGTTCGATGCGATGAAGACGCTGTCGGTCATCAGTAGTTCCCGCAGCAGCGGAACCTTCATCGCCTCGCGCTTGAAGTTGTCGGCGATGTGTTCGCCCATGTAGCGGGTGCCGATCCGGTAATCGACCGAGTAGTGGAACCACGACCCCTGATCGCGCAGCATGTTGGACAGGTGCGTCTTGCCCAGGCCCGACATGCCGAACAGCATCACCCGCTTGGCCCGGGCCTTCAGGTAGTCGTCACTGGTCGGGTAGATCATGGGGCACCTCTTGGGCCTCTGTTAGCGCCGAGGCCCCGGCTTCACAACGAAAAACCCCGCCCAAAGGGGCGGGGTTTCGTCGGTCCGGCAGGATTGGGATCAGAACGTGTAGCCGACCCGAAGCCCGATGCCGATGCCGCTGTTGTTGGTAAAGGACGCGCCCGGTCCAAGGTTCGCCGTCGCGTCGCCGATATCGACATAGCGCACGCCGCCGGTGATCTTGATGTTGTCCATCGTGTAGGTGGCCGCCAGCCCGACACTGGCGAAGCCGTCGGTCGGTCCAAGGTTGCCAGTGATTTCCCCGTCCGATTCCTCGTAGCCGATGGTCACGGCACCCGACCAGTTTTCATTGAACCGCCGCCCGACGCCCAGATTGTACGAGATCCGGTTGCTGGCGTAGCTGACCAGAGGCGTTGTCGGCGGCAAAAGCTGGTAGGTCGGCGGATCGATGACGAAGGCGCTCCATTCGACCCAGCGGATCGAGCCGAACAACAGCGTGTCCTTGGCGATGCCGGTCTGGAATTCCAGGTTCACCGACTGCGGCACCTCGGTGTCAAAGCCCGCGGTGGGCACCCCGAATTCCACCGATTCCAGGCTGTGCGTAATCGCCGAATTGTAGGTCAGCGCCACGCGCGCGGCGATCTCGGGCTTTTCCCAGGCCAGTCCGACAACATAGCCAAGCTCGGAATCGTGGTTCGTGTTCAGCGTGTAGTTGCCGACGGCGGGGCCAAGCGCGACTTCGCCGTGCACGGTCTGGTAGCGAAGCCCGCCGTAGACCGAGACGTTGTTTTCGAACCGATACTTGAGCAGGGCCGTGATTGCGCTGGACGACAGCGTGGCCGTTGCCCCGGCCAGCGGATACCCAGAGCCGGTCGGATAGGCAACATCGGCCCCGATCGGCTGGTCCAGGATGATCGCAAGCACCATGCGGTCGCCAAGGTCCATCTTGTAGCCCAGACTCCAGCTGTTGTAGCTGGGCGTCATGTCCCCCGAGCTTGCGCCGCCCAAAGCCAGCGGTGCGGTGCCGCTTACAGACGGGTCAAAGTGACCATAGCTGATTTCGGCATAGCGACCCTGTTCAAACAGGATGGCGACCGACTGGCCCGAGCGTTCGACCCCCCCCGCCTGGGCGGTCGTTGCCGCAGCGGTCAGGACCGCGGCGGTGGTAAGAATGCGTTTCATGTTCCTCATCCCCTGGTGAGAGATTTCCCCTGTAGAAACGCTATGCCCTGGGGGGCCAACCGGTCAATCAATGACGCCACGTCACGGTTTTGTGACCATTTTGCCCTGTGGCGCGGATGTCGCACCTTTCAGATTGATCCAGATGCCCAGAAAGATCAGCGCGGCCCCGGCGAACAGGCTGGTCTGCAGCGGCTCGGCGTAGAACAGCGCGCCCACCACGGCGATGATCGGCAGGCGGGCAAAATCGACGGGGACGACCATGCTGGCGGGGGCCAGTGACAGGGCGGTGGTCAGGCACAGGTGGGCCGTGATGCCCGCGACCGCGATCAGCGCAAGCCAAGGCAGGGTCGCCAGGGTCGGCGCCGTGACCTGTCCGTCCGCCAGCATCGCGACCGACCCGAAGACCGCCTGCATCAGCGTCAGCCAGAACAGGATCGACACGATCGCCTCGCCGTCCTTGGTCAGGGCCTTGGTCAGAAGCGAGGTCGCGGCGAAGAACACCGCCGACCCGGCTGCGGCAAGGACTCCGGTGTCGATCGCCGAAATGTCGGGCTGCGCGACGATCAGGATGCCCGCGAACCCAAGCGCGGCCGACAGAAGCTTGCGGCGGGTCAGCGCCTCGCCCAGAAAGATCGGCGACAACAGGATCACCCAGATCGGCGAGGTGAACTCCAGCGCGAAGACCTGCGCCAGCGGGATCACGGTCACGGCATAGAACCACAGCGACTGGCCGGAAAAGTGAAAGACGTTGCGCAGGACGTGGCTGCCCAGCCGGTTGCGCCGAATGCGGGCAAGCTGGCCAAGGGCGGCGGCAATGCCCACGACCAGGACCCAGCCGATCACCGACCGAAAGGCCAGGATCTCGAACGTGTCGTGCGCGCCCTTGATCTGGCGCGTGGCGATCGCCATCGACGTGAAGGCCGCGATCGAGCCGATCATCCAAAGCGCTGCGGCCAGGGGACGATGCGGCGGACGATCCGGGGCATGATGCGGTTGCGACATGGCCCGGACCCTTGCCGCGCCGGGCGGGAAAGTCCAGAGCTTGACTTTGAACAATGCCGGGCCACTCGGCCTTGCCGAAAGGAATGCCATGATCGACCTGCATGTTCTTGCGCGACTGATTCATGTCCTTGCGTTGGTCCACTGGATCGGCGGGGTGGCCATGGTGACGCTTGTCATCCTGCCGCAGATGCGCACTCTTCCTGCCGCCGAGCGCATCGCGACGTTCGAACGGATCGAGGGCCGCTTCGGGTTGCAGGCCAAGCTGTCAACGCTGCTGGCCGGGCTTTCCGGCTTGTCGATGCTGTGGCTGACGGGGGGCTGGGGACTGTATCTTCTGGTCTCCTTTTGGTGGCTGCATCTGATGACGCTGGTCTGGGCGATCTTCTCCCTGGTCCTGTTCGTGCTGGAGCCTTTGGTCCTGCACCGCTGGTTTCATGCCCGCGCGGCCCGTGATCCCGAAGGAACGTTCGCGCTGGTCCTCCGGTTGCACCGCGTGCTTCTTGCCCTGTCCGCCCTGGCCATCGCCGGGGCGGTGCAAGGCGCACATGGCGGGCTATGACGCCTTAACCGGCCGCGCTGGCGATCAGTTTGCACAGCTCTTTGCGCACGATGCCGTTGCCCGCGATCTGGCCCTGCTGGACGGTGAAGATCGCCTCGATGCTGGTCTTGCCGCCGCGTTCGGTGACGATGAAGCGCAGCGCCTGTGGCCGACCCGAGCCCGAGGTTTCCTGCCAGGCCGTCACCGTCCCGCCCGAGCGTTTGACGCCGGAATAGCCTTCGGCCTTCAGGC
>JAKQLM010000052.1 GCA_029567145.1 Pseudomonadota bacterium | reverse complement strand
CCCTGACCGCCTATCTGGCGATGATGGCCGTCCGGTTGATCGAGCTGCACCGGGTGCTGAAGCCCACCGGCAGCCTCTACCTGCATTGCGACCCGACGGCGAGCCATTACCTGAAGATCCTGCTGGATGCGGTGTTTGGGAAGGACAACTTCAGGAACGAAATCGTTTGGAAGCGCACCACTAGCCATAGCGACAGTAAGACTTGGAGCAGAATTCACGACGTAATCTTCTTCAAGACTAAGTCCGGTAAGTTCACATGGAATACTCCGAGAGCCGCATATGACGACGGCTACCTTTCTGACAAGTATCGACATGACGACAAAGACGGACGCGGGCTATACCGCTTAGGTGACATAACGAGTCCAAGCCCACGCCCGAATATGATGTATGAATGGCTTGGCTTCCCATCACCGCCAAATGGTTGGCGCTTTTCGCGCGACACCATGCAGAAAATGGATGAGGAGGGAAGAATTTGGTATCCTCGTAAAGGAGATGGCCAACTCGACCCTTCCAAAAGACCTCAAGTGAAGCGGTATCTGTCTGAGCGCGAAGGTTCAGTTGTCGGCTCAGTCTGGACTGACATCCCCCCGATAAACTCTCAAGCTCAGGAACGCCTCGGCTACCCCACCCAAAAGCCCGTCGCCCTCCTTGAACGCATCCTCAACGCCTCCTCCAACCCCGGCGATGTCGTGCTTGACCCATTCTGCGGCTGCGGAACCACGGTGCATGCGGCGCAAAAGCTGGGCCGCCAGTGGATCGGCATCGACATCACTCACCTTGCCATCGGCCTGATCGAAAAGCGGCTGAACGACGCGTATCAGGGTCTGGAATACAAGGTCCACGGCACCCCGATGGACGCCGACGCCGCGCGCGACCTCTTTGACCGCGACGACAAGTCGAAAAAGCAGTTTGAAACCTGGGCCTGCCTGCGCATCGGGTTCATCCCGCAGGAAAAGAAGGGCGCGGATGGCGGGCTTGACGGGGTGGAATGGTTCGGGCCGAAAAAGGAATACAAGGCCATCGTCTCGGTCAAGGGCGGGCGGTCTGTCGGGGTGGACATGCTCCGTTCGCTGGACGCTGTGATCAATGCCCAAGGCGCGCAAGTCGGGGTGTTCCTGACCCTGGAACCGCCCACGTCAAAGATGGTGGATTGGGCCAAACAGGCGGGCATGTTCGAGGCCCCCGGCTTCGCCCCGGTCCCGCGTATCCAGATCGTGACGGTGGAACAGGCAATTCAGTCCCGTGCCCGCGCGGTGAATCTTCCCGCCCGCCACAACGACACGTTCAAGCGCGCCGCGCGCGAGGAGAACACGGGTCGGCAAACGACACTCGACCTGTAGGTCGGGCTTCAGCCCGCCGCCGCACCCGATTCGCGGCGCAGGGTTAACGGGGTCTGGCCGCCCCGCACGTAGAGACGGAAGGAAGACGCCGGAAAGACGGGAAAAAGATCGCGTCTTGCCCCCGGATTTCCCCGATTAACCCAGCGTTTCAGGGCAGTTGCGGGTCAGGGCCCGTCCCGCGCCGGGTCCGTTGCGTCGGACCCCGCCTTCGCGGGTCTTGTCAGCAGGTTGTCAGGAAGTTTGTGGTGAGCCGGACAGGATTCGAACCTGTGACCCGCTGATTAAAAGTCAGCTGCTCTACCAACTGAGCTACCGGCCCCACGAGGCGGCTGATTAGGCAAGCCCGCCCTTAGGGTCAAGGGCAAAACGTGCGGCACTGGCAAATCTTCTGCCTGCGGCGTATACGCCGGACATGATGGATCCTTTGGCCAACCCCGGCCTACCGTTCATGAAAATGCACGGCGCGGGCAATGACTTCGTGGTGATCGACTCGCGCTCGCGCGGGCCGGTGATGACCGCTGGGCTGGCGCAGGCGCTGGGCGACCGGAACCGGGGCGTCGGCTTCGACCAGCTGGCCGAGATCACCGCGTCCAACGATGCCGATTTCGGGCTGGTGTTCTGGAACAGCGACGGCAGTCAGGCCGGGGCCTGCGGCAACGCGACTCGCTGCGTTTCGGACTACATGATGCGTGGTCTTGGGGCCGACAGCGTATCCCTTGTGACCGCCCGGGGCCGCTTGCGGGCCGAACGCGCGGCGGATGGCCGGGTCTGGGTCAACATGGGCCAGCCGCAACTGGACTGGGGCTCGGTCCCGCTGTCGCACGAGGTGGACCCCCTGCATCTGCCGCTGCCCGGCGATCCCGTCGCGGTCGGCATGGGCAATCCGCATTGCGTGTTCTTCGTGCCCGACGCCGAAACGGTGGACCTTGCCACCCTTGGCGCGCAGATCGAGCATCACCCCTTGTTTCCGCAACGGACCAACGTCGAAATTGCCACCCTCCTCTCGCCCTGCCGGATGCGGATGCGGGTCTGGGAACGCGGCACCGGCATCACGCTGGCTTGCGGCTCGGGTGCCTGTGCGACGGCGGTCGCGGCCCATCGGCGCGGGATGATCGGGCCAAGGGTCGCGCTGGAGATGGATGGCGGCGTGCTGGAGGTCGACTGGCGCGACGACGGCGTCTGGCTGACCGGCCCGGTCGCGCAGGTCTTCGACGGGCTGCTGACGCCCGCCTATCTGGACGCCCACAGATGAACGCTCCGGTCTTCGCCACCCTTGGCTGCCGTCTCAACGCCTACGAGACGGAAGCGATGAAGGAACTCGCCGCCGCTGCTGGCCTGTCAGATGCGGTGATCGTCAACACCTGCGCCGTGACAGCCGAGGCGGTGCGCAAGGCCAAGCAGGAAATCCGCCGCCTGTCGCGGGAAAATCCGGCTGCGGCGATCATTGTGACGGGGTGCGCGGCCCAGACCGAGCCAGAAACCTTTGCCGCGATGCCCGAGGTTGCCCGCGTGGTCGGCAACCACGAAAAGATGCAGGCCGACACCTGGACAGGCATCGCCGCGCCCGACCTGATTGGGCTGACGGAAAAGGTGCAGGTCGACGACATCATGTCGGTCCGCGAAACCGCTGGCCACCTGATCGACGGGTTTGGCCGCCACCGGGCCTATGTGCAGGTCCAGAACGGCTGCGACCATCGCTGCACGTTTTGTATCATCCCCTTTGGCCGCGGAAACTCGCGGTCGGTTCCGGCGGGGGTGGTGGTCGAACAGATCAACCGGCTGGTGGACAAGGGCTTCAACGAGGTGGTGCTGACCGGGGTGGACCTGACCAGCTGGGGCGCGGACCTGCCGGGAGAGCCGCGTCTGGGTGACCTTGTGCGGCGTATCCTGAAGCTGACCTCGGTTCCCCGGCTGCGGATCAGTTCGATCGACAGCATTGAGGCCGACCCCGCACTGATCGAGGCCATCGCGACCGAACCCCGGCTGATGCCGCACCTTCACCTGTCCCTGCAGGCCGGGGACGACCTGATCCTGAAACGGATGAAGCGCCGGCATCTGCGCGACGATGCGATCCGGTTCTGTCAGGAGGTCCGCGCCCTGCGGCCCGAGATGGTCTTTGGGGCCGACATCATCGCTGGCTTCCCGACCGAGACCGAGGCGATGTTCCAGCAGTCCCTGCAACTGGTCCACGACTGCGGGCTGACCTTCCTGCATGTCTTCCCGTTCAGCCCTCGCAAGGGGACCCCTGCCGCGCGGATGCCGCAGGTTCGGGGGCCCGAGATCAAGGACCGGGCGGCGCGGCTGCGGGTCTTGGGGGACGCGGCCTTGGGGCGGCATCTGGCGGGGCAGGTGGGTCGGACCCATCGGGTGCTGACCGAGGGGCCCCGGCTTGGCCGGACCGAACAGTTCACTGAAGTGTCGTTCGACACCGATCAGCCCGAGGGGGTGATTCAACAGGTCGTCATCCGGGGACAGGACGGCGCGCGGCTGCTAGCCTGACCTTGTCCACGGTGGACATTTCTGGATTACACAGCAAAATCAAAGCGATGCGTGCGGGCGTTTACCGTTTGGCAACATCCGTTCGGCCCGCCTATCCCTGCCGAAGCCGGGCCATGAAGAACCCGTCCATCCCGCCCTTGTCGGCCCAGTAGTCCGGGCGCAGGCGCAGGCCGCCGCTTTCGGTCCACCAGCCGGGATCGACGCCCGGCAGAACGGCGCGGTCCGCCGTCAGGCCGGGATGCCGGGCCAAAGCGGCGTCCAACTGGCGCTCGCCTTCCTCGGGCAAAAGCGAGCAGGTGGCAAACACCAGCCGCCCGCCCGGCTTTAGCCAGCCAAGCGCCCGGTCCAGCAGGGCGGCTTGCAAGGCGACCAGCTCGGCGATGTCCGAACCGTCCTTGATGAACGGCAGGTCGGGATGACGACGGATCGTGCCGGTGGCGGAACAGGGCGCGTCCAGAAGGATGGCGTCGAACCGCCCCTGTGGCTCCCAGTTCAGCGCGTCGGCGGTGACCAGCGTCGCCGCCAGCCGCGTCCGGGCCAGGTTCTCGGCCAGCCGCGCCATGCGGGGGCCAGAGATGTCCAGCGCCGTCACCACAGCCCCGGCAGCGGCAAGTTGCAAGGTCTTGCCCCCCGGCGCGGCGCACAGGTCCAGAACGACCTCACCGGGCTGCGCGTCCAGCAGCCGGGCGGGCAGGGCGGCGGCGGCGTCCTGCACCCACCAGCCACCCTGATCAAAGCCCGGCATCGTGGACACCTGCCCGCCGCCCTGCAGCCTTGACGACCCGGTTGGCAGAACCTCACTCTCTGGCGCGGGAAAGCCGGGGCGCAGGGTCAGGTCGAGCGGCGGTTCCTGTGCCTGCACCGCCTCGATCGCTGTCACGACCTCACGCCCGTAGGTGTGGACCATGGGCTGCCGCAGCCAGCGCGGCAGCTTTTGCGGTGCGGCCCCCTCCAACAGCCCGGTTTCCGGCAGGGCGCGTAGAACGGCGTTGACCAGCCCGGCCATGTGCGTGGTGCGCTTGCCGCGCCGGACGATGTCGACGGCGGCATTCACCACGCCATGCGCGGGCGCCCCCTGCGCGCGTTCCACCACGGCCAGCCGCAGCACGTTCATCACATGCAGCGGCGGTGCCTTGCGCAGGTGACGGTCCAGAAGCTTGTCCGCAGGCTCCAACTGACGCAGCACGGTTTCGGCCAGACGCTGCGCCCGGGCACGGTCGCCGGGGGCCAGCGTCGCCTCGGCCACGTCGGACAGCATCTGCCCTTCGCCAAGCACCGCGTCCAGAATCGCCACCGCCGCTGCCCGCGCCGCCACACCTTCGGCCATTGCCTGCCCCTTGTTGCCCGTTCCCGCTGGCGTATATCACTGGGGTATCCCGGCACAAGGAACCCTGCGATGGCCGAATCCGAACTTCCCCCCGAACTTCCCCCCGAACTTCCCCTCGCCGCCAAGCGTGCTTTGGCCGAGGCCGAGGCCCGCCGCAAACTGGCCGAAGCGCAGGCCCCGCTGCCGCCCGAACTGGGGGGCCGCGACGGCCCCGAGCCGGTGCGCTATGGCGATTGGGAGAAAAAGGGGCTGGCTGTCGACTTCTGACGCCCGCGCAACGAAAAGGGGCCCGAAGGCCCCTTGCAGATCAGGATCTGGCGAACGGCCGGATCAGGGATTGGCAGCCAGATAGGCCACGACGTTGGCGCGATCTTCCGGCTTCGGCAGACCCGCGAACGCCATCTTGGTGCCCGGCATGTAGCCCTTGGGGTTTTCGACGAACGCAAAGATGTTTTCCGGCGTCCAGGTGTCGGCGGACATCGCCAGCAGGGCCTCGGAATAGCCAAAGCCAGGAACAGCGCCCTTGCCCCGGTTCACGACGCCGTTCAGGTGCGGCCCGACGCCGTCGCTGCCGTCCAGCTTGTGACAGGCGCCACACTTCTTGAACACGGCTTCGCCAGCGGCGGCATCGCCCGCAGCGATCAGTGCTGCGACGTCGATGGTCTCACCCTCTGCCTCGGCGGGGGCGGCTTCGCCGGTGTCGATGGTATAGGCTTGGGTCAGTTCGCCCTCGGCATGG
>JAKQLM010000006.1 GCA_029567145.1 Pseudomonadota bacterium | reverse complement strand
AGCGCCAGCGGGTCTCGATCTCGACCTTGATGCGGTCGGCGTCCTGCATCGCCGCTTCTCCGGCGGGGGTCAGGCGGACCCAGCGCGCCCGGGCGTCGGTTTCGTCGCGCGTCCGCAGCACGATGCCGTCCTGCACCAGCTCGTCAACGAACTGCTGCACCGCCTGCTTGGTCAGGTGGGCGCGGTCGGCCAGATCGCCCTGCCGGACCCCGCCTGGTCCGATGTAGACCACGATGTTGCCCCGCGCCTGGGCGAACCAGCCATGCCCGGCCGCCACCATCGCCGCCAGAAAATCCCGGCGCCAGACCAGCGTGGCCTGCCACAAGGTCCAGCCGATATGATCAGGAACCATCCCCGGTACCCATGCCCACACTGGTCAAGTCACTTGACAATCATGCCGACCATCGGCAGAAAGTCAAGCCGCTGGACTAATTTCGGTCGCAAGCGAACCGATGCTGCACCCCTTGCGGCACGAGAAAAGGATATTGAAATGACAGTACTTGATCAATCGGTGCTTGGTGTTTTGTTGCCCGGGTTCACACATCACGTCGACATCGGCCAAGAGGCGGACGCGACGATCAGCTATGGCGCGGGCGGCCTTGCGCGCATGGTTCTGCCAGGCAAGCCGCCGATGGCGGGCGAATGGTATCCCCTGCCGGACGGCTATCACGTCGCCTGGCACGGCGGGCCGTTCGGTGACTGGAAGATCGCGCACGAGGTCGGACGGCTGACCTACATCGACCCCACCGGGCGCGAGGCCGGCACCGTCACCCGGATCGAGCCGATCCGGGCCTGGGACTAGGGCAATCAGCATGCGGCCGGGCAACCGGCCGCATCGTCTCAGGCGGAATGGGCACCGTCCGCCAGCGCCCGGATCCGGGCCAGCACGTCAGCGACCGGCATGCCTGCGCCGATGTCCTTGACGATGGCGGACCCCACCACACAGCCATCGGCCACGCTGGCAATGGCGCGGGCCTGATCCGGGGTCGAGATGCCGAACCCCACGATCACCGGCAGGTCGGTGGACCGCTTGATCCGCGCCACTTCCGGCGCGACATCGGTCGCCACCGCCGCAGCCGCCCCGGTGATCCCGGTCACCGACACATAGTAGACGAAGCCGCTGGTGTTCTGCAGCACCTTCGGCAGCCGCTTTGCGTCGGTCGTGGGCGTGGCCAGCCGGATGAAGTTCAGCCCGGCCTTCTGCGCGGGAATGCACAGCTCGTCATCTTCCTCGGGCGGCAGATCGACGACGATCAGACCGTCGATCCCGGCGGTCTTGGCATCGGCCAGAAAGCGGTCGACCCCGCGCGAATAGATCGGGTTGTAATAGCCCATCGCGACGATCGGCGTGGTCTTGTCGGTCAAGCGGAAGCTGCGGACCATGGCCAGCACCTTGTCCAGCGTCATGCCACCTTCCAGCGCCCGCTGCCCGGCCGCCTGGATCGTCGGGCCATCGGCCATCGGGTCGGTGAAAGGCATCCCCAGTTCGATCACGTCCACGCCCGCGCCGGGCAGGCCCTGCATCACGGCAAGGCTGGTCGCCTCGTCGGTGTCGCCCGCCATGATATAGGCGACGAACGCCTTCTTCCCATCGGCCCGCAGCCGCGCGAAAGTGGTGTCGATCCGTGTCATGGCGGTCCCCCTCGTCAACGGCTCCATCTGCCATGCGGGCACGGGGGAAATCAATGGGCCGCTGAAGCTTGATCCCGCGCCCCGGCCCCCGTAGAAGCGCCTCGTCGCCACTGGAGGGTATCATGGGTTTCAAGATGGGCATCGTCGGGCTGCCGAACGTGGGCAAGTCCACCCTGTTCAACGCGCTGACCCGCACGGCGGCGGCGCAGGCGGCGAACTTTCCGTTCTGCACGATTGAACCCAACGTGGGCGAAGTGGCCGTGCCGGATGCCCGGCTGGACAAGCTGGCGGTGATTGCGGGGTCCAAGCAGATCATCCCGACCCGGATGACCTTTGTCGACATCGCGGGGCTGGTGCGGGGGGCCTCCAAGGGCGAAGGCCTGGGCAACCAGTTTCTTGCCAACATCCGCGAATGCGATGCCATCGCCCATGTGCTGCGCTGCTTTGAAGACGGTGACATCACCCATGTCGAAGGCCGGATCGACCCGGTCGCCGATGCCGAGACGATCGAGACGGAGCTTATGCTGGCCGACATGGAATCGGTCGAACGCCGCCTGACCGCGCTGGGCAAGAAGCTGCGCGGCGGGGATCAGGACACGCTGGACCAGGACCGTCTGCTGCGGGCAGCCCTTGCGGCGCTGGAAAAGGGGCAGCCCGCGCGGACGCTGGCCATCGCCGACGACGACCGCAAACAGTGGCGGATGCTGCAGCTTCTGACCGCAAAGCCGGTGCTTTTCGTCTGCAACGTCGAAGAGGCGTCGGCGGCGTCCGGCAACAGCCAGTCGGCGCGGGTGGCCGAGATGGCGGCGAAACAGGGCGCGGCCTCGGTGGTGATCTCGGCCCGGATCGAAGAGGAAATCTCGCAGCTTGCCGAGGATGAGGCCGCGATGTTCCTGGAAGAGATGGGGCTGCACGAGGCGGGGCTCGACCGTCTGATCAAGGCGGGCTACGCGCTTTTGGGCCTGCAGACCTACTTCACCGTCGGGCCGAAAGAGGCGCGGGCCTGGACGATCCCGTCAGGCACGCTGGCCCCGCAGGCGGCAGGGGTGATTCACGGCGACTTCGAGAAGGGCTTCATCCGGGCCGCAACCGTGGCCTATGACGACTATATCGCCGGCAAGGGCGAGGCGGGGGCCAAGGAAGCCGGCAAGTTCCGGGTCGAAGGCAAGACCTACGAGGTCAAGGACGGCGACGTGCTGCACTTCTTGTTCAACGGGTGATGTCCACAGTGGACAAACCGAAGACTGCAAACGATTCCAATGGGTTGGCCGTGGGCGTTAGGGATTTGTTCATTAGGTCGGGACAAAGACTGATCCCTGACCAGTCGTCCGGGGCCGCACAAAGCAAAAGGCGGAGGGATTTGCATCCCTCCGCCTTTCGATTTCGAACGTTGGTAAACCCGAAGGCTCAGGCCAGCGCGATGTTCACGGCGGATTCGCGGCCGTTGCGGTCGCTTTCCAGGTCGTAGGTCACGGCCTGGCCGTCATTCAGCTGACGAATGCCGGCACGTTCCAGCGCGCTGATGTGGACGAACACGTCCTTCGAGCCCTGCGCCGGAGCGATGAAGCCGAAACCTTTGGTGGCGTTGAACCATTTCACGGTGCCATTGGCCATCGTGATGTCTCCTATTGTGTTTGCCATCCGCTTCGTTGCGATGGCCCGGCTCAGTGTCGTCAGAGTCGCAACTGAAGCCTGGACGGAGACAGAAGGTCGAAAGAAGAAGCTTTGCACGGGTCAGATAGGCGTGTTCGGCGGCCAATGCAAGGAAATTGCGAAAAGAATGGTGCGGGATGCCGTGGAACGGCCCGGGCGTCAGGGCGCCCGGACGTCCAGAACGAAACAGCGGTCCAGCCCGCCCCGGATGATCGCCCGGCGCAGCGGGGCCGGATCGTCCACCAACCCGCGGGCAACCTCGTCATCGCAAAACTTCAGGGCCGCGGTTTCGGCCTGCGACCGCGACCCGTAGCCCCAGCTTGCGCCGAACTGCCCCATCCGAGATGCGACAAACGCCCCCCAGCCGCCGCGCGACTGGTTGGGCAGATAGGTCTTGCGGTAGTATTCGGCGCTTGTGACGCTAAGGCTGTCCGGGTCGGACACCGAGCCAAAGCCCACCGGAACCGACGTCGCCAGCAGCACGCAAGCCTCGGGCGTGCCGGGCGTGGTGGCCTGACAGCCCAGTTCGGCCATCGCGATCGCCCCTTCCAGCGTGTTGTAGCCATAGCTCCAATAGGCGGCGTCGGCGTCCGAACTGACAAAGATCGCCCCGAAATAGTCCGGCAGGCTTTCCCAGATCACGAACTGCTCTTCCTCGACGGGCTGCAGGACGGCGTTCAGGTGCACGCGGACTTCGGATGCGGGCGGATAGATCGTCGGTTCGGCCATCGCACCCAAGGGCAGGCAGGACAGACCCACGACAACAGCGAACAGACGTTTCACACGGACCTCGCCACCCAACACGACTGTCGCTAGCATAGCCGGGGG
>JAKQLM010000776.1 GCA_029567145.1 Pseudomonadota bacterium | reverse complement strand
CTAAGCACCGTGTCATCACTGACCCCAAGGCCCAAGCGGTGCAAGAGCCGCTCGGCAGGCCGCCCGCCGGTCGCGTGCCCAAGATGGCTGACAATTTCCCCGACACGCGAAGTGCGCCGCGCAAAAGGACGCGCAATCGAGCCGATCTGGTCCGAGAAAGTCCGGCGCGGGCAGGCGGGTGCCAAACATCGCCAACGGCAAACCCAGAGGGTTACCGTAACCCCGTCACCATGGGCGGGATAATCCTGCAGCCGCCTACGCCGCCAGCCGTGACGACGTCGCGATTGCAATCCACAGTCTGGGCAGATGCCGTTTGGTGTCAGACTGCCGGATACAGTCCACCCGCCGGAATCGCGCCGCTCAACGCTTTGAACGGAAACATCGCTCCCGGGCGACCAGTGCTTCCTTGAAATCATCACTATCCCTCCTGAATCTTCCCGTTCTCAGGATAGTGCGCCACACAGATTGAGGCAGAGCCTATTTAACGGCAACGCGACACCGGAAGGCGCGCCAGATCCTTCCCGCGATCGTGGATTTTTACGACATCTCAATTACTTGCCGCCCGGACGGCCGAACGGTCTTTGAGACCGGTCCGCGCCGCGCCGATGCAGCCCGCCTGGCCTGGACCATTTCGGACCGGAGCTGACGGGCCGCGTTTCCGGGACCGTCCCGCCGCCCCCCGGTCATCCGGGCCTAATAGACCACCAGCGCCGGCACGGCCGCCAGCAGCGCCAGCACCGCCAGCATCACGCCGATGAACGGAAGCGCACCGGCGAAGATCGATTCCAGCGAGACGCGACGGTCGCCCAAAGCGGCGTGGATGGTGAAGACCGAAATCCCGAAGGGCGGGGTCAGAAGGCCCACCTCGACCGCGATCACGGTCAGGATGCCGAAATGCACCAGATCGAAGCCCAGGCTTTGCGCGATGGGCGCGGCAATCGGCACCACGATCAACAGGATCGAGCTGCTGTCCAGGATCATGCCCAAAAGCAGCACCAGCAGCAGATAGACCAGCAGAAAGCCGGTCGGCCCCAGGCCGATTTCGCGCACGAAGCCCTCGATCGCCGAAGGCACGCCCGCCACCGCCAGCATCTGGCCATAAAACCCCGCCGCGACCAGTAGCATCAGGATCGAGACCGACACCGCCCCGGTTTCGGTCAGCACCTTCCACAGCCGCCCCTGCCCCAGGCTGCGGCGCAGAAGCGCCACGACCAAGGCGGCAAAGGCGCCGACGCCGCCGGCCTCGGTCGGGGTGAAAAAGCCGCTGTAGAGCCCGCCGATCACCGCGCCCACCAGCACCACGATCGGCAGGCCCTTCGCGATCAGCCCGCGCGCGCCCAGCCGCGGCGCCATGGATTGCGCCGCATGCTTTTCGCGCAGCTTCGCCGCATCGAAGACCAGACCCGGCGCCA
>JAKQLM010000731.1 GCA_029567145.1 Pseudomonadota bacterium | reverse complement strand
CAGTTTTGTCAGGGTCGGTGCGGTGAAGATTGCGGTCATCGGGGGCCTCATCTGCAAGGGTTGGGTCAGGGTCAGGTCGTTCAGGCGGCGGGACCGGCGCAGTGCCGAAGGGGTGATGCCGAACTCGGCGCGGAAGGCACGGGCAAAGGCCTCTGGCCCGCCATAGCCCGCGTCGAGCGCGACGGTCAGGATGGACGCCTTGCCTTGCGCCAATGCGATGGCTGCAAGGGTCAGGCGGCGCTGCCAGACATGGCGCATCACGGGTTGCCCGGTGCTGGTGACAAAGCTGCGCGCCAGATGGTGCGGTGAAACGCCCAGCCGGTCGGCAAGGCCCGACAGGGTAATCTCGCCCGCAAGGTTGCTTTCGATCAGCCAGTTTGCCTTGTCTGCCAGTGCCATTCCGACCCTCCGTTTCCCATGAATGCCATGCGGGGGCGGGCTGGTCCTGACCGCAATTGATCGGGCGGCGACAAGAAACGCGGCGTCCCTGCGACAAATCGAGTCGATTTTTGCCTGTTACGGCAGGCGCGGACAAGTTATGACGCGGGCAGAGTTTGGGCTGGCCTGTTCCCGGGCCGGGGATGTCAGAGGAGAGAGCAGCCGATGAAGGTTCTGGTGCCTGTCAAACGGGTGATCGACTACAACGTGAAGGTCCGAGTGAAGGCGGATGGGTCTGGTGTTGATCTTGCCAACGTGAAGATGTCGATGAACCCTTTCGACGAGATCGCGGTGGAAGAGGCGATCCGGCTGAAGGAAAAGGGCATCGCGACCGAGATCGTGGTTGTGTCCATCGGCGTGAAGCAGGCGCAGGAAACCCTGCGCACGGCGCTGGCGATGGGGGCGGACCGCGCCATTCTGATTGAGGCGACCGCCGACGTGCATACCGACATCGAGCCGCTGGCCGTGGCCAAGCTGCTGAAGGCGGTGGTCGATGCCGAAGGCCCTGGTCTGGTGCTGTGTGGCAAGCAGGCGATCGACAATGACATGAACGCCACCGGGCAGATGCTGTCGGCGCTGCTCGGCTGGTCGCAGGGGACCTTCTGCTCGGAAGTGGCGATTGAGGGCGATGCCGCCGTGATCACCCGCGAAGTGGATGGGGGCCTGCAGACCTTGAGCGTGAAGATGCCCGCCGTGCTGACGGTGGACC